>NZ_JBHFLM010000111.1:0-9899 GCF_041928655.1 Pelatocladus sp. BLCC-F211
TTCCACCTAAAAATCGAATCATTACTGAATTTACTACAAAAACGGTGAAGGAGAGGCTGCCAATGGCAGCCTCTCCTTTTCCCCCCTCGTAATGATTATCATTCTTATCTGCTGTATATTTTATTTTCTGGAAGTCCCTAAGTTCGTTTGATACAATAGAGCTAGCATTTTCAATAGATAGGTCTTCTTGACAATGATTGACATATCTTTTTTTACCATAATTCGGTCAAACCTTTATAGCGTCTGCAATGTAGGCTGCATGTCGCCCCCTCAGTTACCAAACAGAGAAGACTTATAAGCTGTTGCGCTTTTAATTTACATATTCGTTATGGTTCGGTTAATGAGTAAAATCCTCTTCCCTTCTGCCTTCTGCCTTGCTGTTATGCATTTTTAATGCATAACAGCTTATTTACTGGATTAGACGTTATATCCTTAGAATAAATTAAGTTTAAGATTGAATTTGATTAAGTAATGTGTAAAAAGGTTGCCAATTATCCTCTTGAGTAATTCCTTCCCAGATTGATTCTATGACTGGTCTTAAAATCACAGTTTGAGGATTATAACAAACTAGAGTTTGAGCTACTTGCTCTATCTCTTCCGGTGTCAAATTCGTTAAAATTCTGTGATAGATTCCCGACCAATTTAAAAATAATTCTGACCTACCTAAAGATTGCCCAATTTCTGAATCACTGAGAATAACACTTGCATCATCTGTCCATTTGCTAGAAAAGCAAGTAGCCATATCTGCAAAAAAGTGATGATAACTAACTGGATAATGCTTTAAAAAATTAATAGTTGCTTTTAAAAGTTCTTCAGCTTCTGGATGAGACAAATTCTCAAAACCTAATTTCTTTAACATTAAACGACGATATTCAGCTAAATAAAAATCATCAAATTGTGCTAAACCATCTTCCATATCAGTTTGCGGAATCACAGCTTTTAATGCTTCTTGGAGTGCTTCAAGATTCCACTTACAAATTTCTGGTTGATTAATGTAACAATAGCGTTTGTAATAGTCAAAATATGCCGCAGTAAAAAACGGGTCATAATTAGGAATAAAAGCATAGGGGCCATAATCAAAACTCTCCCCTGTAATCGACATATTATCAGTATTGAGAACCGCATGACAAAAACCAACCGCCATCCATTGTGCGACTAATTCTGCTGTCCGTTGGACTAATTCTGCATAAAATAAAGCATACTTATCTAGTTGATCATCTAAATGTTGATAGTATTCTTTAATTACATGATCTAATAGTTTTTTACTTAAATCTGGACGGCGGAAATACTGTAGCCGTTCAAAAGTACCAAAACGAATATGTGATTGACTCATCCGCACCATTACGGAAGAACGAGTAGGAGAAGGTTCATCACCCCGCCATAGTGATAAACCTGTTTCAATCATGCTGAGACATCGGGAAGTACGTACACCCATTCTATGTAACATTTCCGCAGCCAAAACTTCACGGACGCCTCCCTTTAATGTCAGCATACCGTCGCCACCACGAGCATAGGGTGTTCTACCAGAACCTTTTGTACCGAAGTCGTAAAGTTCACTATCAATACCACGCACTTGTCCGTAGAGAAAACCTCTTCCATCACCTAGTTGGGGGTTATATTCACCAAATTGATAACCGTGGTATCGCAGCGCTAATAAAGGTTTGCGTTCTTCAAATTTGCCAAAAGCGCTGATAAAATTTTCGTCTGTCACTGCTTCGGAATTGAGTCCCAGCTTTGGTAACAACGCATCATTACGCCAGCGCAGAATGTGTTGAGGAAATTCCGCAGCTGCGACTTCATCGTAATAGTCATCGCCTAAAGATTCCAAGGCGGGTTCGTAGTTAAGACCAAAAAAAGGATTTTGAGAATTAGTGTCGTTGGAAGTTTCAGCCAGAGTCATTATGAGTACAACTTAGTTCACCTTCTCTTCATCATAGTCGGAGATGGGAGGGAGGGACATGGGGGACATGGGAAGGGGGACAAGGGAGAATAACAAATGACAATTGACCATTGACCATAATTTATCTTGGTTGCCAATCGGGATTAGTTAAGCTTGTTAAAATATGATCTTGCCATTTTCCATTAATTAATAGGTAATTGCGGGCGTATCCTTCGACGACAAAGCCTAATCTTTTCAACAAATTACCACTACGCTGATTATGAGGCATGTAGTTTGCCATGATGCGATGCATATTTAGTTCTTTAAATATGTATGCGATCGCAGCTTGCAAACCTTCTGTCATATAACCTTTACCTTGTTCAGCTTCTGCAAGACCGTAGCCAACATTACAGTATTGTGCAACTCCTCGGACAAAGTTACTAAAATTTATAGTTCCAATAATTTTTTTCGGATTTTCTTTGATAAACATAAATAATCGTAAAGAAAAATCGTTGGCAAGCTCATGTAAATTTATTTCTAGTTGCAATTGCCAATATTCTTCTGTGAAAAAACTATTACCCCAAAGAGGATAAAAAGGAGTAAAATAGGCTTTATTTTCAGTAAAATACTGGATAATTTCAGGTATATCCTCTTGGGTAGCCATTCGTAATAACAGGCGTTCAGTGACAATTATTGGTGGTTCAAGTTTCATATCTCAATTTGTTGTGAATGTGATTAACTTGAATAACATTTTTTAGTATCTAAGACTTCTTTCATCCCAACCGCAGTTGGTATAAACCCTTTATTAAATAATGTCAATTTGTTGTAACAAGCATTTGTCAAAATCGCATTCTTGAAATTAGCTCTTCGTAAATCCGCACCCCGCAAATCTACACCAGTTAAATTTGTGCCTTGAAAATTGGCTTCTCTTAAATCTAAACCTTGAAGTTTAGCTCCTGTAATAGATGCTCCAAAAAGTAATGGTAATTGT
Source organism: Pelatocladus sp. BLCC-F211 (assembly GCF_041928655.1). Classification (NCBI taxonomy): domain Bacteria; kingdom Bacillati; phylum Cyanobacteriota; class Cyanophyceae; order Nostocales; family Hapalosiphonaceae; genus Pelatocladus; species Pelatocladus sp. BLCC-F211. Next base: position 2,871 of record NZ_JBHFLM010000111.1, read on the forward strand.
TTTTTGGATGATTTTTTCAGTAAATTGATATCAGACAAGAACATCACTACATAACGCCGACGTTCTGGATCTAATTCTTGTAATGTAGCCTGAGTCATAGCTCGAATCATTGCTGAATTTTCTGACTTGGCTTGGGATTTTTCTGTTAAAACTATGTTCCCTATTGTTTTGATGTAATCAGATAAAATAACGTGACGTTGGTAATCAACTGTTGATTCAGTATTGATATAAAATTCTTTAAACTGGGATGTTTGTTGATTTAAAGTATTGCTGAGATTGCCAATAATCAACAGTAGTCCTAATACTAATAGAATTAGCGTAGTTACGATTGCTCTGAATGCCTCTTTGGGAATATTGATAGTACTAATGCTAAATTTTAATGTTTCGACAGTTCTATCAATATAAGTACTTAAGGTAGAAGATGTGGCGGCAGAAACTTCATTTACTTTAACAATTTTATTAGCTTCTTTACTCATGGACTTAGGTAGTAAAAACGAAAAAGTGTGACGCAGTTTACAAAACTGTAGTTAAAAATTGCTCTTCTTGCTAATTTAGCAGTGAATATGAAAAAAGCAACTTCAGATTTCAGGATTTTGATAATTTGAAATTGCTTATATTTTGAAATAGTAATTTACTAAATAAAATATGGAAATTTACGATTTTTATTATTTCTTTATAAATAAAGTTCTCATGTCATTGTGAATGAGATTGCTTAGTACTCAAGAGCCAGACTAGATTTATTGTTAAAATTCTCATGTGATTCAAGCAAATTCTTGATAACCTGATTTCTGAGCCAAAATCACAGGTGTGATAGAAAATTAATCAACAAGGTAGGCAAAGCCGTGGGAATACGCTACGATTGGCAAAAAGCAGAAATCAGAGCAATTTACGATACACCATTTTTAGAGCTGATATACCAAGCAGCGACTGTGCATCGTCAATATCACAACCCCAAACAAATCCAAGTTTGTAAACTCATTTCTATTAAAACAGGAGCTTGTCCTGAAGACTGTAGCTATTGCGCCCAATCTTCTCGCTACAAAACAGAAGTTAAACCACAAGCACTCTTAGACAAACAAACAGTAGTTAACATCGCCCAAGAAGCAAAAAATAGTGGTGTCAGTCGCGTTTGTATGGGTGCGGCTTGGCGAGAAGTACGGGATAATTCTCAATTTGACCAAGTTTTAGATATGGTCAAAGAAGTTACAGCATTAGGATTAGAAGTGTGTTGCACTTTGGGAATGCTGACTGAAAACCAAGCCAAGCGATTAGAAGCAGCAGGACTTTACGCCTATAACCACAACCTAGATACATCGCCAGAATACTATAGCACTATTATTACTACCAGAACTTATAGCGATCGCCTAAACACAATTAACAATGTCCGTCAGACCAACGTCACCGTCTGCTCTGGTGGTATTCTGGGTTTGGGCGAAAATGTCGAAGATCGCGTTTCAATGCTGCACACTCTGGCTAATTTGCATCCTCATCCTGAATCTGTACCAATTAATATTCTTTCTAAAGTTCAAGGTACACCCTTAGAAAATCAACCAGATGTTCCCATTTGGGATGTTGTGCGGATGATCGCCACTGCACGTCTGATTATGCCAGCTTCTGATGTGCGCTTGAGCGCAGGTAGAGCAAAACTTTCTCAAGTTGAACAGGCTTTATGCTTCTTAGCAGGCGCCAATTCTATCTTTTCCAGTGATAACGGTCACATGTTGACCGTCACCACACCTTGTCCTGGCTATGATGCAGACCAAGAAATGCTAAATTTGCTTGGTTTGGAAATGCGTCCGTCGTTTGTTGGTAAGGAGAAGGCGACAACAGAAGTTGTGGTTGGATAGTACAGAAGAGGATGCGGGAAGGGGGACAACTTATCAGTTATCAGTTATCAGTTAACTGTTAACTGATAACTGATAACTGATTCATGCCCCATGCCCATTAAAGAATCTTAGCGGCGCGCAGACCAAACAGTAAACCGACTGCAATGCCAAAAAAGATTGCCAAGAAGACGATATAAGATACTACGGCTAACATTTACGTTTCTCCACAATTGTTTACTCTTAAATCTATTGAATCATTTGTTAGTGGTTAGTGGTTGAAAAGAGGGGAAAGGGAAAGACCTTCATAGTTTGCAATACCCTTTCGATGCAATACTGCTCGGATAAGACAAATCGATTGACATTTAAATTCTGTAGAGACGCGATATATCGCGTCTCTACAACCCCAAAATTAGACAAATCCTATCCCTTGCAGTATTGCCTTTCGATGAATCGACTAACAACAACGATATTGCTACTTAACTGAGATATTTACCGAAATGTCGAACTCATGTAGTGTAGATATACATAACTTTAACCGTGTGATTGCGTAGGTGCATTTTTTAAGAAGTTTACAATCACGCCAAATATACTTTGTCTAAATACTCAATTTAAGTTATTCATCACCACTGCCGGAGGTTATGTTGAGAAAGCTTTCAAAATTAAAATATTTGTTGATCTTTGGAATTTCCATCTGCTTGATGCTATTTACTAGAATGACATTGGCACAAGCGTTTTATCCACCTAATGTCCTGCAAGCACAAGTGCAGATTACGGGTGCAGACATTAATGGCACACTCTTTTTGACACAGCGAGAAAATGAGGCGGTACGGATTCGGGGTAAAATTCAAGGCAACCCGACTAAACTGACTCCTGGTTTACATGGACTCCACATTCATGCTGTGGGTGTGTGTGAACCTGATGCTAATCCTCCTTATAGTACAAGTGGTGGACATTTTGACCCTGGACCTTTTAGTTCGGAAACTCCTGTACAGGATAACCATCCGTATCATCTAGGTGATTTACCGAATTTGGAAGTAGATGAACAGGGACGGGCAAAATACGATGCGATCACCAGTCGAATTACCCTCAGTGAAGGTCCTGTCAGTGTGTTTGACGGTAATGGTAGCGCCATCATCATTCACCTGTTACCAGATCAACAAAAAGCTGAGGGTACGGCGGCGGATGCAGGCGGAGGACGTATAGCCTGTGGAGTTATATTATGATCGCCATTTAACGGTGAAGCTAGTATAGCATTGCGGTAGAATATCCGACACGGGCTTGCAAAGGGGTTAGTAATGGCTTCCGTAATTAAAGTAAATCTACCGCAGCAGTCTTATGAGATTGCGATCGCACCAGGTAGCCTAGATCATTTAGGCGAATACATGGCTAATTTACAGTTGGGTAAGAAAGTCTTGCTAGTTTCTAACCCGACTGTTTTTCAATTTTATGGGGAAAGAGCGATCGCATCACTTCAGGCTGCCAATTTTGAAGTTGCAACCCATATTTTACCTGATGGCGAAAATTATAAAACCTTGGCATCGGTAGAAAATTTATACAACACAGCCCTGGAAAATCGCTTAGAACGTTCTGCCACAATGGTAGCTTTGGGAGGCGGTGTCATTGGCGATATGACTGGTTTTGCGGCGGCAACTTGGTTACGTGGCATTAATTTTATACAAGTGCCTACAACCCTTTTGGCGATGGTAGATGCAGCCATTGGTGGGAAAACAGGCGTCAACCATCCCCAAGGTAAAAACTTAATTGGCGCATTCCATCAACCGCGATTAGTATTACTTGACCCTGATGTGTTGAAAACGCTACCCGCACGGGAATTCGGTGCGGGGATGGCAGAGGTGATCAAGTATGGTGTTATTTGGGATGCCCAGTTATTTGCTGAATTAGAAGCAAGTCTGCGCTTGGATGAAATGAGATATATCCAGCCAGAATTAATAGACAGCATATTAACTCGTTCCTGTCAAGCTAAAGCTGATGTAGTCAGCAAAGATGAGAAAGAAGCCGGACTACGGGCGATACTCAACTACGGACATACCATTGGTCATGCAGTGGAAAGCTTGACAGGTTATACACAAATACTGCATGGGGAAGGAGTTGCGATCGGTATGGTAGCAGCAGGACAGATCGCTGTAGAACTGGGAATGTGGAGTCAGGCTGAAGCAAAACGCCAAGATGCTCTTATAGAAAAAGCAGGTTTACCAACTAAATTACCATCTGGGTTGGATATTGCAGCGATTATTGAAGCATTGCAGATTGATAAAAAGGTGAAAGCGGGTAAAGTCCGGTTTGTATTACCAACCCAAATTGGTGCAGTCACAGTCACAGATCAAGTACCAGCAGATATTATCCGGCAGGTGTTACAGAAGATGTAATTTACAATTACGATTAGCTGCCAACATTCTGTGTCATGGTATTCCAAACCAATCCCCAACTGACTTTAGAACAGTTCCTCAATCTTCCTCCTGATGAAGGGGATACTACTTACGAACTCGTTGATGGACAAGCAATTCCTAAAGTGTCACCCAAGTTTTTTCATTCTAAACTTACTCGTGTCCTTCTGTATTTAATTGAAGAATGGTCTCAGGGACGGGGAGAGATTTGTCCAGAATGGGCAATTATATTAACTCGTCGTGGACGAGATTGGGTACCAACACCAGACCTATTGTATATTTCTCATCAACGTTTACCTGTCAACTGGCATGAAAACGAAACCTGTCCAGTTCCTCCAGAATTAGTCATTGAAATTATTTCGCCCGGACAAACTTTTGGACAAATGGCGGCTAAAGCAAAAGACTATTTAGATGCTGGGGTGCTGCGGGTGTGGATAGTCGATAGTAAAGCCAGAAGCATTACTGTGTTTTACCCAGATGCAGCACCACAGACTTATATGAGAGAGCAAATACTCACAGATTCCCTGTTTGATGGACTAGAATTTAGTGCGGAACAGGTGTTTCAACAAGCAAAAATACCCTTAAATGGTTAATCGAAACTTTATTCATCTCGCAACAAGACATACAAATTCTTCTGATTCCCACGCATCAGGCGGAAATTTTCATCTAAATAGGTAATATCTGTCCTTATTCATCAGTCTTTGCCCATGAATAATCCAACAATCCCAAAATCAAAAGCGGGGATCGCTATCTGTAAATTCTTCCGGATGCATTCATTAGTCAGACGGATAAAGAAATGGTAGATGCACCCGAGTTTGTAGCCTTCAGCCTCTGGCTGGGGGCTTTATTATAGCACGTTTAAATATATTAAAACTTCTGCCTTGGTAGGGATTGAAAATATTGCTCTTCGTTAATTTTTACCGGATGCTGTTGTTAGCACTATGGATATAGAAGTGGTAGATGCACCTAATACCATTTTGGATTTTAGATTACTCTGTCGAGTAGACACTCCCTGTCTACTTGCAGAAGTCGCTAACGCGCCTACCAAAGGTAGACGCACGAAGTGCGTCTATGGATTTTGGATTGGGAAACTCTTTGTGCATAAGAGTTCTGTCAGTCTATCTGTCGCATTCTTTTTTCAAATTGGTATTAATTGCGGTCTTAAGTCCTGCACTGAGGGTTTTTTATAAAAGTTTCTAGCTTTAAATAAAAAATCAATTGCCAATTTATTAGCGTAGGAGTTCTGGTAGTAAAGTTGGAGCTGTAAAAAATAAATAACCAATCAGGGTAAATAATAGAGTAGTTAAAACAGTAAATATATAGCCAATACACATCAGTAAACCATCAGATTCTATTGTTGCCACCGCTAATAGTAAAATACCTATAGTTGGGATAGGGTTTGTAAGAGGAACGGGTGATATTAGCAATAGTGCTAACCAAGAAATACAAAACCCATTAAACCGCCAAACGTAAGGATGATCAGCTATTTTTGACAACCGAGGGCGAGCAATTTTTTCTAAAATTCTGGTAACACGTCGCAAATTTTGCAATAGGATATTGGCAAAAGCGCGAGGAAATTTATATGTAGCTATTTTTCGAGGTAGCCAAGGCGATCGCCTACCTAATACCATTTGTATTGATAATATCAAGCAAGCGCCACCAAATGGTCCCGTTAACCCTGGTGGCATCGGAAACAAAAAAGGTAAAACTAACAATGCAATCACCAAATTAAAACCTCGTTCCGAAGTTTCTGCCAAGATATCTCCAAGTGACAACGGCTTTTCAGCTAACCGTTGTAACAGTAACTTGATATCCTGAGAAAATTTTAGATGCATCTGTTCTGAGGCGATGTGAGTCTTCACAATACAGAGTCTTGCTAAATTAAATAAATTTAATTAGAGATCAATACAAATATTTTTACATTAATTCCGAAAATGACAGATTGACATCTGTCAATAGTTAGTTATTGGTTGTTAGCTAAATAATCTCAAACTCTATCTGCTGACTCTGCAAAAAATCATGAGTGAAATGATCAACTACATTCGTATCACTCAATTCTAAATTATAAAAATCTACGCTATCATGCTCAAAATATGGGCCTGCGTGCCAAGTTCCTATGTCTAATTTGATAAAACAATTTCCGGGAATACGGAACGCAGAAATATTTTCTAAATCTGGTTCTTTCACTTCATTATTAGGAGGACAAACTGCAATTAACCAGTCCTTACCTGCTAATGAACCTAGACATTGAGTGCATTGGACGTGGCGAGTAATTTTGTGAAATTTCCGTCCGCGACGTTCCAAATGCATAATATAAAAACGAGGTGTACCTTTATCTAGTTTTAATTGAGCATCTTCTGTATCAAAGGTTTTTCCATCTTGACTAGAAAAAATTACCTGTCCATAAGGGGCAAAGTTTTCTGGTGTCAGCAATTGAGCTTCTAATTGTTTGACTGTCTTTGCTATATGCATATTTATATTATGAAGTTGATTTAACCGAAGTATTACTCAGTCTTGATGGCGATCGCCATTTATAACTCTGCTCTTTTTTTGATGTTAAAACAAGTTACTTTGACGGCGCTGTATGCATATTTCTCCTTTATTGTCAAGCCTCAACATTTAAAAATATCATGTCAAATTGATCACATTAGACTATTAAACTGGAGTTTAGACTAAAAGCGATATGAGAGAACGCAAACCAAATGGAATTAGAGGTTAAAAATATTCTCAAGTCAGCCTCAAAGCATCCGCGGCCTTGAACAATTATTGTGTAGTATGCTTGTTGAGAAAAAATACAA
>NZ_JBHFLM010000112.1:0-32349 GCF_041928655.1 Pelatocladus sp. BLCC-F211
CTGGTACAGCGAAGCACGGGATTAATCGTGCTGCCAACTCGGAGATTGTCAAACTTGATGGCATCGAGCCACCAAGTTTGACCTGCTATCCCTCCCCGACCTCAGCGAAGCAGGTCGGGGTATCCCGCAGAAAAAGATGAAAGCAGCAGCATAAAATTGTCTAGTTGTAAGAATATATAAATTTTTGTAAAAATAGTTCAGTATAAATGATATCTGCATTTTTCCAAATTTTCATCTTATTTCATTAAATACCCATGGCTTCCTCCACTTCTGCGATCGCATTTACTCCAACAAAAACCTGGATTTGGCAAGGCTTTTCTATTTGCTATCAATCTCAAGGAAGTATTGGCCCAGCCGTGATCTTTGTGCATGGCTTTGGAGCTTCATGGTGGCATTGGCGGAAAAACATGCCTGTACTGGCGCAAAATTGTCGTGTTTATGCAATTGATCTGATCGGTTTTGGTGCTTCAGCGAAACCTGAACCTGATAAAAGTATCAATTATACATTTGAGACTTGGGGACAACAAATAGCTGATTTTTGCCGTGAAGTGGTGGGAGAGCCTGCTTTTTTAGTTGGCAACTCGATTGGTTGTATTGTAGCTATGCAAACAGCTGTGAGCAACCCTGAGATTGCTCTGGGAGTAGCATTATTAAACTGTTCTTTGCGGCTGTTACATGATCGCAAACGCCAAAGCTTACCTTGGTCGCGTCGTTTAGGAGCGCCGTTTCTACAACGCGTATTATCTTTTAAACCAATTGGTGAATTTTTTTTCTATCAAATTGCCAAACCCAAAACAGTACGAAAAGTTCTACTGCAAGCTTATGCTAATTCTGCAATGGTGACAGAAGAGCTTGTAGATATTCTCACCTCTCCTGCTAGTGATCCAGGTGCAGCAGCAGTGTTTCTTGCTTTTACTTCTTATTCTCAAGGCCCCCTACCAGAAGACCTTTTACCTCAATTGCCTTGTCCAGCAATTATTTTATGGGGAACAGCTGATCGTTGGGAACCAATTGAGTTGGGTAGAGAGTTAGCCAACTTTCCACAAGTGCAAAAGTTTATACCTTTGGAAGGCGTAGGACACTGTCCCCAGGATGAAGCTCCGGAGGTGGTCAATCCGATTTTGCAGGACTGGATATGGGAAAGAACAAGAATTCAGACTTCGGAAAATTAGTAATGGATAAGCGGAGAAATTTAGTTTTTTACTAAAAATGCTTGTTCTTTCTACTTCCTCCAGCTTTATAATTTCGGCTTTCTTAGTATGAGATTGGCTGCTCAAATAAGCTTTTTTGCTCTAACCAATCTTTACCCACTTGAATACTGATATCAGAATAGAGATTGCCAGTACTTTCTACTCGTACTTCTCCAAATCCTAAAGTGTTACGAATTGATTCGGCGCTGTTGCCATCTCCTTTTTGAGCAACGATGTGAGTCACTTCTAATGGTTCACCTGAGCTTTTGGCTATGTAGACATTGCGATAACCAGCTTTTTGCAGGCTTCTAATCAGTGGTTGAAGATTGGTGTTATCGCTGCCAGTACTGTCTTGAATTGCTACTCGTAGATATGTTGGATCTACTGTTTGTTGTTGGTCAGACGATTGTATATCAAAATACTGTGCCATCGTGGTCGCAATGCGATCGCTATTTGGTATCCAATAGCTAGCGTTATATTCTCCTTGTTCGCTAAACCGACCGGGCAGCATCAATTGCAACATATTAGAACGATTTGTTCTGGCTCCAAAACCCACCAATGCTACTAATTCTTCAACTGACAAGTTAGTATCAATGTGTTCTTTCACTACGTTGAGAATGTTGGGCAGTTGTGTCATTGTCGTCGGGTTAAGTGCTTGATCCATCAATGCTCGCATCACCATTTGTTGCCGTTGAATCCTGCCAATATCACCGTTTTCATCATGGCGGAAACGTAACATTTGCAGTGCTTGATCACCATTGAGATGCTGCTTGCCTTTCTTCAAATTTATGTACAGATGCTGGGAATCATCTTGGTATTTCATATCTCTGGGTACGTAAACAGTAACTCCTCCCAAGGCATCGATCAGCTTGGCAACTCCCAAAATGTTGATACGGATGTAGCGATCAATTCCGACTCCATCCAAGAGGTTACTAACGGTTTTGGCGGTTAAAGCAGGCCCACCCTGAACATTGGCCGAATTAATTTTTTTCTTCCCATGTCCTTCAATTTCCACACGGGTATCTCTAGGAATGGAAAGCATGACTAATTTTTTAGTTTCTGGATCAAATCTGATCAAGAGCATGACGTCAGAAAGACCATCAAAGGAATTAATTTGGGGTAGATATCCCAAACTTTTGGTTTCTTCTGGCGCATTTTGGACATCTGGCGGTAATACACTCATCCCCATGACTAGGATATTGACGGGGCGAGTTAGTTCTGAGAATCGTAGCCCCCCTCCAGAAATGCGATCGCCATCAAAAACTGCTGCTTCATCCGCACTCAGATTGGCTTGCATCAGAGGTGTACTGCTTAAGGACAGTAATGCTCCTGCTGTGGCTGACACGACCGCGATACCGCCCATACCCAGCAAAAACCATAGCCAACGTCCAGATTTGGAACGATTGACCTTTCTAGCACTAGATTTGGAGCGGGACTTAGAATGGTTTTTTGACGCCGAACCTCTTTGAATGGTCACAGACTTCCTCACACTTTATTGAATAATACTTGATGAATCCATTTTTGGAAAAACAGGCGAATCAGACTATAATACCTAACTCTTAATTATTAGTGGGAAATTAGTGGATTAAGTGTCTTCTGTAGCACTTCTAACAGCATTCTTCTGAATTTTTTCGTTCATTTAAAAACGCTTGAAATGTTTTCTTTATGAAGTATGGCAATATTAGGCAGCATTTGACTAGAGAACTTGAGAAAAATCTATTTTTTAATTTTTAATTTTTAATTGATAAGTCTCCCTTGTCCTCCTTGTCTCCCTTCGGTGTTCGTGTATTTCCGGATCTTGGTTCAAAATTATTCATTTGGTTGAGTGCAATCCTAAATTAGAGGGATGAATGATATTGATGTAGTTAGAGATAATAAGCTTTAGATAAGGATTATATTTGTGTTATCCAGCAATCGGCAGATGCAGACACGCAAGCTCTTAAACTGGTGGCAAACACTCACACCACTAGCACGATTAGGTGCGATCGCTTTATTCGCTCCACTTCTAGTGTTGAATGGCTGGGCCCTTTCAGTCATTTTTCATTATTTTCACTCGCTAATTGTCATTTTAGTGGCAGCTTCCGTACTAGCGTTTCTGCTCAATTATCCTGTAATTTGGATGGAACATCATGGTGCTAGGCGAGAGCAAGTAGCTATTTTAGTGTTTTTACTGGCTTTGTCGATTTTATTAGCATTAGGTGTGACTCTAGTCCCACTAGCTCTAACCCAAGCGCAGCAATTGGTAGCACGTTTACCGGAGTTAATTGACTCTGGACGATCCCAATTAATGATTTTGAACGAAAAAGCTGAAAGTATGGGTATACCCATTAATCTTGATGCTTTGTTAGTGCAAATCAATGATCGCGTGAAGGGACAATTGCAGGCGATCGCAGGACAGGTTCTGAATCTGGCGGTAGTCACTTTCACGAGTTTACTGGACTTTCTGCTGACAATGGTTTTGACTTTTTACTTGTTGCAGCATGGGGATGAACTCTGGCAAAGTCTAGTCAGTTGGCTACCAAGCAAATTTCGTGAGGCTTTTTCTCAAACTGTACGCCTCAGCTTTCAAAATTTCTTCATCACTCAGCTAATTTTATCTACCTGTATGGCATCAGCTTTAATTCCGACCTTTTTATGGCTGAAAGTACCATTTGGTTTGCTATTTGGCTTGAGTATTGGCATCATGGCTCTTGTTCCCTATGGTGGGTCTGTAGGTATTGCCTTAACTACTCTATTAGTAGCTTTACAAGATGTTTGGATGGGTGCAAGAGTCCTAATTGCAGCAGTAATTGTTCAGCAAATTCTCGAAAACTTGATTGGGCCCAGAATTTTAGGTAGCTTCACTGGTTTAAATCCAGTTTGGGCGTTAATTTCGGTTTTAACAGGGGCAAGAATCGGTGGTCTTTTGGGTGTTATTTTAGCAGTACCCACTGCCGTTGTGATTAAGACTGCTTTAAGCGCGTTGCGTCCTGATCTTGCATCTAACCACAGCGAAACCGGAGATGTCACCACTCACAGTCCTGAACAAGGGGAAGAATCTTGTCGCAAACAAATAAATGAAACCGCAAATGTGCGAACGGTAGAGGTAGGTACATCTGTGACACCCGAAACTTCTCCTCCGACTGCTTAGTTGTTGGTCAACCGATTTTGGATTTTGGATTTTGGATTTTGGATCGATTCCACAGATAAATCTAGGGGCTTGTACCATAAAGGAATTATTGAACATTTGTCATTTGTCAAAAACTTTGGACTCTTGACAATGGACTTTTGACAATGGACTCTTGACTAAGGGTTTAAAATTGAACCCATAAACAAAATGCTTCCAGTTTGGTTGTCGCGCATCGCACAGAAAAACGGACGGTCAACAATCATTCGGAATGGTTCATTAACAGGTAAAGACGTTTGAACTATACCCACAGAAGTAGTTGCAGCGGCTTCTGTTCCTTCTTCATTTACTTCTACAAAAGTTTTATGCTTAACTTCGCTAATTGCAAAGTTTTCTCCCATTTGAGAAAAATCAGCTTTGTTGGTGAAAGCCTCACCCATACCTAATGCTTGCAAAGCATCGTTAAGCCTCACCTCATAATCCATCTTGAAACGGGGTAAGCGAATAAAACCTTCTTGCTGGCTAAACTGAGACATCCATTTTTCCCAGTTATCAGAATTGAGATTTTGATAAAAAGATTTCAGACTTAAATTCTGTTTTGGGAGAAAAACATAAAAGCTGATCTTACCATCTTTACCATAAGGTAAGCTCACTGCTTGAAATTGTTCGTTTTCATAGTATTTATACTTACCTTTTTGTGACATCATCGGATGTTGTTTCTGATTAGCAGATGTCAGATAAAAAGGTTGTTGAGCAGTTTGTTGCTTATCAAATTCGTTTGTCCATCTACCTTTGAAGTAAATGGCATTAAGAATAAATAATACTTGATCTGGTTTTATGCTTTCAACAATCTTGTCAATTTTGCCGCGAGTGTTTTCCTTTACCCAGCTATTAATAGTAGCAACTGAGCCTGAATCTTGAAAGTTTAGATTTGTGACTTTTGATTGATAAGAATCCTGAATAGTTTTCAGAAAATCAGGTTTAAAGCTAACTTCTTGATTTGCCCAAAGTGAGTTAGCAATACTTAATTGAATTTGTGGATCTGGATTTTCTAAAAGCTGTTTTAATGCTGTGTTTGAAGAATTAATTTCCTGGATACTTAATCCTTGTAATTCCAGTGCTTTTGCCATTGCTTGCTGAGTGCTGCCACTAGCACCGTTGTAGGTCATATCTAAAGCGATCGCAATACTGGCAGGTGAAATAAACACATTTTTATTGTTCTCTTGTTTGAGAACTTCTTCAAAAAGTTTGAAGCCAAATTTAGTGTTCGCATTAATAAGTTTAGTATCAGGCAAAACAGACTTTTGAAGAACAGGAGATTCTGAGCTAGGTACACTGGATTGGGCAAAAACTTTTGTATTACTATTAACTTGAGTACATCCAATCACACCCATTAAAACTACACTAGCTGCTGCCAGAGCGTAGCGTCTTCCTAAACGAACAGCGTAACGTCTTTGTAGAAAATTTTCCCAAGCATTACCAAATTTCTGCTTCATTTTACCACACCAAAAGGCAGAGTCTATTTATTGACTATGACACTTCAAGCGACACAGCCATTTGGTGGTTACAGTTTTGGCAACAATTTTATTAGATCGGGGATCGGGGATCGGGGAACAAGGGGGACAACTTCTCAGTTATCAGTTAACAGTTAACAGTTACCAGTTTAATTTGATCACTGATAACTGATTCATGCCCAATCCCCAATCCCCAATCCCTATCTTTTCACTCTAGCCAAGAGCGATCGCTTTCACCAACTCCTTAAAAAGTAACCTCGCTGCTTTCGCTGCAATCCGCGATCGCACTAATCTTACAGGACGACCAGCTGCTTTTTCAGAGTCCAACTTTTCTCCCAAAATTTGACCAATTTCATTTTTGAGGCGGGAGTGCTTTGGCTCAATACGGGTAAAAACCCACTGCCAAAGCGCGATGCGGCATAAATCGGAACCGCCAACAATTTTAATACGGTGGTTATCACCAGAAGAGTTCAACGAGGGAGCATAACCCAAAGCTTTTTGAAATCGACGTTCTGACAAATGACGCTTGGTCGGTTTTTTGGAAACTCTACCCTTGCAAATTTTGACTTCTGGCCGACCATCAGCATCGAGGTAATTTTCAATTGGGTAAATTTGGGAGAGCAAAACAGCAGACAGGCGTGTGCCAAAACCAAAATATTTAAAAACTTGGTGGTAGACTTGAAACCTAGAATCAGCGAGTAATTCGCGTAATTCTCTTTCAATTGCTATCTCTTCTCGCTGGAGATTGCACAGCCGTTGGGCATGATAGCGAACTGTATCTGTAATCCCTAGTCCAACGGTCTGAGAGTACAGGCTATCGTAACGGGTGCTTTTACGTTCACCGGCTAACCAACCCCACAACAACGGTACTCGATCTGAACCATCGCAACGACGCGATCGCACTAATGCCACCTCTGGAAACTGCCATGCTAAATCCTGGCGAATTCGATTAGCTATGGGTGATTGTACTCTGTTGAGATGGGCGAGCCTCAGCACCAATTCACGGACACGCACAATATTTTGGTCACGAATTTGAACAAATCGGCGTGGGTCAGTGTGGTAGTCGAAGTAGTAGCAAGCTAGAGCTAGAGCATCGGCGTCATCGTCTTTGTCAGGTAATGCCAGGTGTGAGGAACGATAATTTTTTAGCTCCTTGTGTCCTACCAGTCGCACTTCTACCCCGGCCCGTGCTAAGTGTGTTCCCCACAGTTTGCTGTAGTTGTTGCCAGTTGGCTCCATCAATGCAATGTCCGGTTTTAGTGCCAATAGAGCTTTGATGCCTTCAATATTGGCACTGAAACGGTAAAACGGACATTCATAATAAAATTGTCTTGGCAAATCAGGCCTCTCCAAAAGCAGACAGGCCGAAACAGAGGACTTGCTCACATCAAGCCCTAAAATTCTCATTATTTTGGTTCTCCTGTAGGTGATTTGGTTTGTAATCCCTGAAGAATGCTGCCTGTGAATCACCCGTAAGCCACATAGAGCTTCTTTCACTCTCAAGGCAATGCCGCAGCTGTCACTGTGGCAACACAGGGATAGAACTAGCACCTACTTGCAACAGTCGAGCTTAGGAAAAGATGAAAGCTATCAAAGCTTGTTTCTCCACAAAAGCCCTAAACTGCTGCTGTAGTGCAGGCGAACTGATTTGGACTCAGACCGCGACGGCGGGCCACACACCCGTCGTTTCGCCGGTGAGTCAACCGGCTCGTCAGGCGCACTAATGAGGGATATCTTTATGCTTGAAATCTTCTGTAAGCTGAGAGTAACTACATCGACCCAGATCAAGCACATATCCAGAAACAACCTGTTTATAAGGAGGTTCTTTAGTCGTAAGGCAATCATCGCAAACAACTGCAAGCGCTCCATCTGAAGGTAAATTGCAAATCAGACACCCCCAACCTGTGCCGGGAACAGGGGCTTTTTTGTTGAGCATGACCATATTTCTTACCGATTGACCACTACAACCGCACTGACAGCAACTGCCGTAGTCATAATCATCCTCATAATCCGGATCGTCCTCATCCGAACTCCAAAATGTTGAACAACTCTCACATTTGTAAAAGCCAAAATCAGCATCAAATCTAACTTCATGAGAGCCACATTCAATACATAATGGTGTTTTTAAATCTTTCATAAGTTGTATATAATGACATCTTAAGTAGATGGATTTAGGAGCGATCGCGCAATTCAAACCCACGCGATCGCACCCAAATCTAAGCGGCTATCTCGTTCTCTTTGAGATGAATTCTCCAGATTTCATCAGGCGAGTACTTGATGATTTTGGAGCATTCATCAAACTCAACAGCATTGTCATCATTTGGAAAAACACGGTCAATCGACTCAATAATGTAGTCGTTGAATTTGGTTTCACCTATCAGTTCTGATGGTTCACAATTGCTTGTGTAGCCTTCAATTTCCGAAGCTTTTATCTGTTCACCATTCAGGTAAAACTTGCTGTAGTAAAACTTTAAATCTGTAGTCATTTAATCTCCTTATTTATCAACCGGAAAAAGCATACATCTGACTTTGCCATTTTTTAGCTTCCAGTTCTGAACGTCTCTACCAATAGCTGGTTTGACCAATTTACATTCTTCGATTGTGTTAACCTCCACATATTCTCTACCGTCGTCTTCATCTCGCTTAACCACAAAATCTTCAATATTCATCAGAGTATTACCCTGATGATCAATAACCTTCTTTTCTCCTCCTTGCTTGACGACGTAATAAACAATTCCTCCAATTGTTACGGCTCCCACAACAGCACATACAACGATTCCGACTCCCGTTGCACATAGGGGCGCTGCGGGTGCAAGTGCCGGATTTGCATTCGCTGAATCGAGTTTGTTAAAACTGGTAAATCCGACCACTGCCGCGATACTTATAGTTAACCATTTGGCTTTTCTCATTGTTAGTTTCCTGTTTAAGAAAGTGGTGTTCACGGCAATGAACACCACACTGTGCAAGAACGTTTGTGCCAAGTATGGGAAACGCCCAAACTTAGCAGAAGCGTTGCCAAAGCTTGACTACAACTAGGCTTGTGGTAGATTACTGGTTAGATTCTCATGTGAGCGATCGCGTTAACTCTCAAAAATGCGATCACTCTGGTAAATGACCGACAGAATTACAGGTGTTTTAAACAGCTCTCCTTACGAAACGACACAAGACTATGATGGGCATCGATGCGGCCCGTTGACTAATGACAAATAACTAATAACTGACCACTAACCCCTAGCAGGTCTTTTTTGATTGCACGACGGGCAGCAGGCTGCTATCTCTGCTTGGTTTGGGGTAGGTTAGTTTTTTTCATACATAACTAATGTTAGTATATTATATGAATGAAACTAGTCAAGCATTTTATTCATATAAAAAGGTTTTGTTCATACAATAAAATGAGGGTATTGTTGTGATATGCGAACATGGCCAGACCCAAGAAACTAGCAGAAGACTCAATTCGAGCGACATTTTTGATCAGCGAGAAAGACTGGGAAGCCTTCAAGCTTCAAGCAGAAGCAATGGGACTGAACAGATCGGACTTGATCAGATCAATTGCTCAGGGCAAGATTCCACTAGGGAAACCAGAGAGCAAAGAAAAACTTCTCCTGGGAAAATCCTAGAGCGTCTCGAATTTATCGAGGACGCTTATATTTCCTACGTTGACGGTCATCAACGACGTTTAGAAGCTCGTTTAAATGAGAGTAGAGAGCAAAAGGAAGCCTTCAAGAAAGCAGTTCAAGAGCTTAAGCAAGAAATTTACACCTTAGTCTCCGATCAGGAAACCAACGAAAATAATTCCGAATAAGCCGTCCTGTCTATGGGTAGGGCGGCTTTATGTTTGCATCCGGAAAAATGCTGAGGTTGAAAAATGCGGAGAATTCCTGATGCTTCAACCAGGAAATCAACCGCATCTTGGGATTGAACATTTACCCAATCAATCCTTATGGACTTTTTAGCCTATTTGGCAGCAACATTGCCACCACCAATTTTCGCTCTAGTGATAGGAGTGCTGACAGTAATTTGTCTTTTGCTGTATGGCGTTGGGCTGTATATCTTCTTTGTTGTTTTGTACTCAGTGCCGAGCTTGCGTTTTCTCTTTACGGATATCGATGAAATGATTACTCAATGGCTTAAATCTGGAACACAGCAGCGATCATCTCAAAAAACACGCCGTAAAGCTTCTACCTCTTGCCGCACCACAAATCATGAATTACAGCGCAAATTGCTTCAACTACTTCGAGGCGATAAAGCAACTGCCAATCGACTAATAAGACAACAACGTCAAATGCACCCTGGCAGAAGTGACAAGTGGTACTTAGAAAAAGCGATCTGGGATTTGGAGCGCGATCGCCACTGAAAAAGTTAAAAGCCACCCACGACTACCAATCATCGGGCGGCTTTAGTGATACATAATTACAGAATAATTATGGCATTTTTTAACAGAAAAAACACCCCCCAAACAGAATCAGCCAAATACAACAAACCTCATTGCATCATCCCAATTGATGACCTGCAATGGGTGATGAAACAAATAAAATCAGTACAAATTCTTTGGGATGAATGTTGGGCGTCAGATCCATTTGGAAGTCGATGGATACAGTTAAAAACATCACTAAGTGAGAGAGCATTTAGATTAGCAAGAAAGATTTTATACACAGCCGGACTATTTCAATTTAAGCGAGACATTTGTATAGATGACGCTCGAAAAACAGCCGGGTGGTTAGTAATAAACCTGCATGGAGCAAGGCGAATAGCAGACTTTTGGAATGAGACATTTCCTAAAAAAAATGAGGCAGGCTTCAACAAAGATCACTCGTCGGGCCAATCGAATAATACCAATACAAGCCTGCCTCATTTTTTAAAGGAGGATTCAAAAAAAGAAGAACCAATAGGCGGCGAAAACTTGCCGGATATCGGCACAAACGAACCGGATAACGGCGAAAATTTGCCGCCTATCGGTGAAAATGTGCCGGATATTGACATAAAACAGCCGACTATTTCCAGCCAAAACCTAGAAATATCAAGCCTTCCAGACAACGACAGTAGTATTTCAGAAACTTCTCAGGAACCTCTAATAGAGGTTTCTGTAGAAGAACCAAAGACCGACGAACTCTTTGAGAGAGTTCGCGGTCTTTGTGGTGAAAAAACAGCCAAAAAAATAGTTAACGTCTTGGAACGATGTAAAAAATTAGCCAAAGGAGAACGGAGAACTGACGACGAATTTTTGACAGAATTGTTTGCCAACAAATACAACTGGAGAATTGATACAGAGCGACTGAAACAACTACTTAACCTAAATACAGAAGATAGAACCGAATTTTTCAGTAGATTCAATTACTTATACCAAAACAAAGGGATGAGTCCGTCTAAAACATTTGATGAAGCAATTAACAGCGTAAAAAATCATGCTGAGGACATGACTACTATGACCATTGGAAAAATAGATTTGATCAATGCATTAACTTGATATAAAAAACTGCTTCCGATCACAAGGAAGCAGCCAACAAAATAAACACTAGTGAAATTATGAACGAATCAGAACTATTTCAAATACATAGATCCAGATTTAAATCTTGGATTAAAAAGCGATTTATCGCAGAAACAGACGTTTACTCAATGCCGAGTGAAATAGGTTTGGCATGGGCTGCGGCTCTAATTGAACTCGCCTCTGAGATTCAAATCACAGCGTTATCCCAAGCCCCTCATCAAATAGTTCCATTTCGGCGAGGGCGTTAAGTGATGAGTTACGAACAATTGCAGCTAGCCCTCAATATTCCCCTCCAGCAGTCCCCTCAAACCGTCCATGACTCCTACTGGGATGAGTTGGAGTCACGGGGGTCTTCCACGTACCAGAATCAGGCAGGCTTAATAGACCAGGCGACTAGTACTATTAGCAAATCGACAACACCCAGAAGCCTGCCTGATTCTGGAGGGGACAATGCGTCACAACCAGTTGAAAAACCCTGTGATAACTTTGACGGTATCTTTACAAACACAGACGTTGCGCCCCAACATTTGGTTCATTGTGTTGGGGCGCAAATTCCTTTATTAGAACCTCCGTACAAAAGTGTTGGGGCGCAAGTAAAGGTTGATACTAAAAAATCTGCGCCCCAACAGGATATCCCGACTCATTGGGTAGAGAAATATTGGGTTGAACGTAATACCAACAAGTATTGGTACTATCGCTATTGCTGGATGGAGGGGCGAAAAAAACACCGTGTCTACATTGGCAGTGTCAACAGTACGCGGGCTTCACAGATCAAAGTTGCTGTGGAGTTAGCGATCGCTTCAGGAGAATCACCACAGGGGATTAAGCAAATGATTGTTAGTTGTAGTGGTAAAGATGGATAGATGTGATAAATGCGGCTCAACCAAAATTGACAGGAAAGTATCTTCTGAGGTTTATGGTTATGTTTACAAGTGCCTAGAATGTGGCTTTGAGAAAGAAGAAGAACTAGTTAATTGCCCTGATTGTTGGGGAACTGGAAGAATTTATGTTCTTGATAGTGCCACTAAATGTAACTCTTGTCAGGGAACTGGGTATTTATAGTTCGGCAAATCATCGTAGCTAGCGGGTAATCATCGTAGCTAGCGGGTAATCATCTTAGCTAGCGGGTAATGTTCGGAGCTACTTGTCTAATGTTCGGGGCTTGCTGTGCGATCGCGTTCCTAAACTTCCGTAATTCATCCCAGCGGCGGGTATGTGTCGAAGCAGTACGGCTGTACTGATTAGGGTGGAATTGTTGCGATCGCTCTTGTACAAATTTATCGATCACCAGCAGAATCGCTTTTTGTAATTGTTCCTGGTCACATGAGGGAACTAAGCCAGAATCTATAGCCCTAGCATATTCCATTATTTGACTCTCAAGTGCTGCGGGAACACGAATCACTTTAGTTTCCCCATGATTCCAGCTATTGCCCCAAGTAGTTTTTCTGCGGCCGCCTTTACCAGTCATAATAGTTCCCCAATCGCTTGTCACTGCGTACTGTATCAGCTTCTATTGCCTGTTACAAGGCAATAAAGGGGAAGTGGGGATTGGGGCGCGAGCTACGGATCAATGCGAATGCTAGGCGGTAAATCTTCCGCATCTTCCCAAGTAGGCACACCCAGTTCTGTTGTCTCCCCCCAAGCATCGTAAGCCAACTCCTCCAACGCCAAAGCAAAATGAAGTGGGTGTGTGATATCGCGATTAATAACTTTGTTGTTAAGTGCTACAAGTCCCTGGAGCAATTCAACGGATAGCAAGCTCGGCTTTTTCATAAAGTGGCAATAGCTCCACGGACGCGATCAGCCGATATTTCCACATAGCGCCCCAGCGCCTTTAAATCCCGGTGTCCCGTGATTTTTTGAATAGTGTACAAATCAGTTCCATTTCGATGCAGCTTCGTGATAAAAGTCCGGCGGGTGCTGTGGGTGCTAATCCCTTTTGCATCCAAACCAGTTTTTTCCACAGCAGCCCGTAAGATTTTGTCAGCCCATCTTATAGTTATAGGCCCGTCACCCTCACGATTGGGAAACAACCAAACCGAGCCAGTTTCCGGCTTATAAGCTCGCAAAGATTCAGCCAGCACCGAATGCACAGGAACCTGACGAGTTTGGCGCTTACCATCAGGCGAGGCTTTACGAGTATTAGCCCTAAAAGTAATTTCACCTCGCACAGTACCATCTGGGTTATAACAGTCATCGACACGCAACTGGACTAAAGCACCCCAACGTTCACCCGTGTACCAGGCTAGATCCAAAAGTAATTTGTACTTTTGGCTTTTGATCTGTTTTCGGATTTTCGAGTAATCTCCCTCAGACAAAATCGCCGCTTGTCCATTGCGATTATTTTTCATAGTTTTTAGACCTCCTCATAGTTCTGGTTTAACTGTTGTGTTAGGTTAAACCGGAACCTTTTCTAATTGAGCTATTAACTAAAACTGACTCAATCCTAATAACAGCAATACTTACACGTCCTCGGTGTAAGTTCCGAATTTACATAAAAGCGGAATATTTACTAATTATTTATTAGCCACTAGAACGGATTTATCAATATTGAAAAAATCCGAAAATATACAAATGGCAGAACCAACTTTACAGCAAGTATTCGGTGCGAACGCCACCCAAGACGCGAACACAATCACAATTTCCAAAGCAGACTTAACATCTGTGGGATTAACAAGCAGTGCAACTAATCGTGCAGAGCAACTGTTTGTAGCTATTCTTCTCAAAGCAGCCGATTATCTGAATTCCACCAACCAAGGGACTGACAATGATATTCAAGTGACGATTGAGGATGGTTTCTTGAGCATTGTGAGTCGAAATAATAGTAATTACAGGCAAAATTCCTACACTGTGAACCTACAAAAGCTTGACACTAGTAGCACCATAGACCCCGACGATTATTAAGCATGGAATTAACCCTACAGCAATTATTCGGGGTTAATGCAATTCAAGATAGTCAGTCTTTGATAATTGCTAAGACTGACCTACCTTTATTAACTCCATCAGTTAGTAATACTGCTGAGTCTCTTCTCACAGCAATCTTGTTAAAAGCCTTTGAGAATTTTCAAGGACAACTAACAGATTCTCAAGGAAACAAAATAGAAGACCCTCAAGGGACAGTGATTGAATACAACAATTCAGCCCTTTACCAATTACTATCAATCGAGCCTTGGAATACATTTTTTGAACAGCGTAACGAATTTGTATATGTAACAAACATGTTAATAGTTAATCAGTATTCAGAATATGCAGATACAGAATTTTCCTAGTAATATCCCCACATTCAATGATTTATTGTTATTTCAATCAGCAACAGATCAAGCTTATTACAAAGCGAAATTTAGTGAACTTTCATTAGCATCGAAATGGACTTCAATAAGTGCTAATCATACTACTATTAACTACGACAAATTAATCGTCAATACTAGTGCATCTATCACTATTACTTTGCCTATTGTTTCTATTGGTGAAATAGAAATTTTTAACATCAATAGCAATACTGTTTACATTAATACTCAGGGCAAGCCTTACAATGCTGGTTTATATAGCTCAACAAATTTAGGAATAAAAACAACCAATAATTATGTAAAGCTTGTTTATCTTAACGATAGTATTGGCTGGTATCCGATAATTGGTGTTTTGTCCGTAATAACAGATGCCAATGTTGCAGTATTACTAAACTTTAATGGTAGTAATGGAAGCACAAGTTTTATCGATGCTAAAGGTAACACGGTTAACGCATTTGGTAGCGCACAAATAAGCATATCTCAAAGTAAATTTGGCGGGGCAAGCGGTTACTTTAATGGCAATGGTAGTTATTTAACAATTCCTCAAAACGCCAACTTAACTTATGGAAGTAATGATATTAGCTGGGAATGTTGGGTGTATCCACTAAGCAATCCAGCATCAGCAAATACTATGACTATTATGGGTAATGCCGTTGGTGGTGGTAGTGGTAATAGTGGTTTATTTGTTTGCATCCATAACGGTAGATTTGTATTTAGACACTGGAGAGATGGCAACAGTAACGCTATAAGTAATCAAACGATATCAGCTAATACTTGGTATCACGTTGCCGCAATCAAACAAGGAACAACATTACAAATATACGTGAATGGTATTCAGGGTACAGCAGGAAGTACAACTACCAGTAACACAGACAATAATTTCTCTATTGGCAGAACATTAAATAACTCTGGTTATGCAACAGACTTCAATGGGTATATTGACGATTTACGGTTAAGCGTACCGGGAATACTTTTGTATACAAATGATTTTACTCCGCCTTCAACACAATTTAGCGTATGACTTTATATTGCAAAGCTGGTGATAAGCCAAAGGTAATTTATCGATTCAAGGGAGACAAAAACGATAGCACTTTTTACTCTGAGATATCCCCTATCGATGTAAATAGCGTTCCCTTTGAAAATCCAAATTTACCCGATGAAATATACGCGTGGAACTTCAGTACTGGACTAAATCCTAGAACAACACTTGCAGATATGCCATTTAGAGCTAAAGGCAAGCTTACTAATTTTAAGGTTACAGGATTGATTAATACTGACACTGTAAATGGTGTTGTAAATGGTAATTGGTCGTGTCAGTTCCAAGACGGCGACGGCAACATAATTACTGGTAGTGCTGTTGGTCGTTATCCAGGTGATGAACCAAAATTAGTAAAAATTCTAGTACCAAATCCTGATAAGCCACCGGAAGATATTTGCAGGCTAACAGTAAAAAATGCTCTTGGAAATACAATTTTTACTGCTAGTGGTAAGTGTCCTATTACTTATAGGGTTGTTTGTGCTAATTGCCCAGATGGCTATCAAGAATGTCAAACAGATAAATATCCTGGATATTGCTGTATTCCTTGTAAAGAAACAGCATCAAAAATCAATAACTTAGTGCCGAAAACGAGGTGCTGTCATGGCTGAATGCAAAGATATTGATGCAGCTTTAAGACGGCTTGAATCAGCGATAAACAAGCAAAATCAATGCTGTAATGAAGTAAAAAATAAACTTGCGAACCTAGAGGGTAGAGTAGCAGCCTTAGAAGGCAAGCAGGGCAAAGTGACTCAAGATAATAAAAAAGATAATGATTTAACCGAAATTCTTACCCGATTAAGTCGGCTAGAAAATTACATCATTAAGCTAGATGGTGTAGGTAAAAACCTACTTTCAATCATTCCTGAGTTTATGAAATTATTAATTCCGTTCTAAAAAATGCTAGTACCATCTGAACCATCTTTTGTACGTATTCCTAATACCGTACAGGAGTTATTAAAAGGATATCGAACTTACAACAAATCTCTTAGAAAAGGGATAACAGACGTTAAAGATACAACTAAACGTGTATCTAAAGAAATTGCTGATAATACAAAAATTTCAAAAGAGTTAAAAGACGTAAACGATAGATTATTTAAGAAAGTTCCAGGAAAAAGTTTGCTAGATAAAGCTAGTGTTGGAGGCGGGTATCTGGGAGCGCTAGCGGTAGTTGGTGGCGCTACTGCGTTAATCAAAATCTATGAAGCAATCAATAATACCCTCTTTGAGGGACAAGAAATATTAGGACGTGATTTAAGCAGTGCATTCCAAAGAAGCATTAATAACAGTATCCAAATTAGGTCACTAAATAAAGCAATTGCAGAAGCGAAAAAGCAAGCTAATGATGCACTCTACGAGGCACGACAAGGCAGAGCAAAACTAGAGCCAAAAGTAGAGACAGCTAACCAAAAAGCTAACGATGCTTTATACGAAGTAAGAGCAGGCAAAACTAAATTAGAAACTGCAATAGCTGAAGCATATAAGAAGGGTAATGATGCTCTATACGAGATTAGACAATTTAGAGCAAAAACAGAGCAACAAATTAAAGATGCTGTATCTACTGTTGCGAACATTCAAAAACAGATAGCGCAAGCTTTAAAGCCTACTAACAATAATGATTTGTTATCAGGATTAACAGCATTACAGCGAGATGTTGCAACAACTAAAACAGAAGTTGCTAAACAACAAGCAGAAGTAAAAGCAGTAGAAGCTACAACAAAACAGATTGATGCTGGATTTAAGAAGATAGGAGAATTGCAAATTAAGCTTGATAAACAAGTGCAGAATATTGACGAAACTGGTGGTAAATGGGGTATTACCGTAAGAAGCGATTTTACGAAAGTGTATGAAGCAATCCCTGCTCAAGTTACTAGTGGGTTGAAAGTTTGGGAGCCTAAATTTGCACAAATCATCCAATCTCAATACAGCACTAATCAAGTAGTAGACGCTCAAGGTGCTGCAATAAGTACGCTTGCAAGTAATCAAGGGAACCTACAAGGACAAATTGACCAAGTAAAAAGTATTGCCACCAAAGGTGATCCATTAACACCGATAGCTATACAAAAAGCAGATGAAGCAAAGCTTAAAGCAGAAAAAGTAGAAAAAGATGTCGCAACAATCAGAAGTGATATCACCATTACCAAAACTGATTTAACCAAGATATCAACTGATTTTGATAAACGGATTAAGGAACAAGAGAAAGTGAATCAACAAGCTATTCCAAAACTCGATAACATCATTTTTGCTCTAGGCTTAATCCCTGCAAGAGTACGCGACACAATTAAACCCGATATTCCAACAATTCCCCAAATTGAAAACGCTGCTGCTACTGGAACATGTAGAACCACTCAACCGGGCGGGTGTATGCGAAAAGCATTAGATGACAATGCAGCCAATATCAACGCCAACACCAATGCCAACGCCAACAACATTTTGGATGGTATTAACGCTGGTGCGAACGCGACACAATTAGGATTGCTACAGAAAATTGATAACAAACTCGGTGATCAGCTTCCTGGTGGAATAGGTGGCAAGATGTCCCGAATAGCCGAATGGTTACACCTGGATAGAGCATTGAATTTAATGATTTTTGCTGCAACAGTACACAACGCTCTAATGTTGAGCAACGACATAGGACAAACTTTATTAGGAGCTATTAGTAATGTACTTCAACTAATAGGTTTGAAAAAAGAAGATGGTAGCGCTTTTGATTTAGGTAGTGTAATTAGTAGTAGCATAGAAAGTTTTATTACAAGCATTATTGGTGCAGATAATTATACAGTTCTCAAAGAATCTTGGGCTAAGGCTAACAGAATATATCAAGCCACAACCAATGTTTTGAATAGTTTTTTGAATTTATCTCAAACTATCTTACAGGCATCTGAATTAATTGCTGGTTACACAGGAAAGATAGGAAATGCTTTAAAAAAAGGTGGAGTCATTCTTGAAAATGCTTACGGGTGGATGAATCCACAGCCTAAGTTTAATCGGGTTACTCAATTTCTAGAAGGGTTGCAAAATGGAGCAAGCACTATACAAATGGTCACGCAAGCTCCCTTAGATGTGGTCAACGCCACTACTGAATTTACAACAGCTTCTACTGAATTTGTCAAAGCGATTAAAGAAGATGATAAACCAGAAAACAAAGCTACACCCACACCAGAACCCGATGAATTAAAAGCTAAGGAAATTCAGAGTAAAACTAATTCACAGCCTAATCCTTTTGACTTCTCAGATTTGTTTGATGGAGAGGATTAATGACACTACCAAATGATTTTGATCCGTTTGAACACTTACAGCAGACTTATAAAACTGAATTTAATAGACGAGTAGATAGATACTTTAGCGATGTTCAGGGTAATGGTGATTTATCAGGGCCACGTCCATCTTTAAAATTAGCTTGTCGGATTCTCGATAACGATAATGACGCAATGATGAATATGCGTCACAACCTTTTTTTTAATGTCATCGGCTACAGCAGAAAAAATTTAGCTGTAGTTTATGGGAGTAAATTCGATACGGCTCCCCCAGTAGCAGGACATCCACAACTATTTTTTGTTTTCTCTCAGGATGCAGCAGCCACACCTTCTGAAGAGTCGCCCATACAGCATGAAAAATCAGTGCGGTTGATGAAATTTTCCTGTGCTTCTGGCGATGATGATAATAGTACCAAGCCAGCCATTACTAAGGCGAACATGACCGAAATTGCTAACGAAATTAAAAATAATTTTTTGTCAGGTGGTAGAGGGATAACTTACACCTGCGGTAATAAAACAGCCTCTTACACTGACCCTGAGAACGGGTTCCCTAGAGGGAATTACATCTTGGTTAACAGTAAGGCTGATGGTGTAGAAATTTATCAAAAAATTTGCAACGTCATTGATGTACCGTTTCACTCTGACAGGGTTTTGCTAAATGACCCGGATAAACCCAGCACAACAACCGCAACGGCTGGGAAAGTCACCATTTTGGGCAAACAGGTACAAAATCGTAGGTATAGACCTGTAGCAGTACTTAGATTCAGAAGTGCTTACATCTCGTTAGGAAATCTTGTACCACCTGTATTTTTGATAGATACAACACTCCGTAATCAGTCATTAGTCCGTTATCCCTGATTTGAGATGAATTTTAACAAGTGTCTGTTGTAAACAATAAAGATAAAAACCTATTAGGTTTCGGTGGAAAATTCTAAGGATTTTAAAGGGCTAGAGTTGTTGGCATCCGTAAAAGTCATCAACAAAAATTATGGGGTTTAGAGACCTACAACGTTACCCAGCTATGAAGGCTCGGTACGACAAATATAAAGAGTGGTTAGAAGCTACTCCCGAACAACGCCAAGCGAAGTTTGCAGCCATCACTGATGAAACCAAGCGTGCGAAGACAGAAAGAGAAAAAGGTTATATTTCTCCATTTGGCACTGCTGGGAATACAAAAATTTACGTCCCTGCTCGGTTAATCAAGGATGGACAAACCGGACAAGGGTCTGGGGTTGCTAACGTGCTGCGTGGTTTACTTGCCAGCTATACTACAACTGCTACCGAGCTTGCAGCACTAAACAACCCACTGGTAATTGAGACAAGTCAATTTAAAGCTGCCAAGCTAACACTGACTTCTGTTGTACCTGGAGGCAAGAAAAACAGCCGGATTACTGGTGCTGCTTACAATAAGCCAGATGTAGATTCTGTTACCTGTGCATTTGGTCAAAACACTGGTGGTCAAGCTTATGACGCGGCTGTTTTAGCCATAAAAGGTGAGTCAGCTTTTGCTACCTTCCTAGAAGGAAACAACGGTAAGAACCGCGCCAGATTTACACCTGAAGGCTAATGAGCAAGATCGCACAGCGAACCGAAATTATTTGGACTCCAGATGATCCGTTAGACCTGTTAGCAGTCGATGTTGATGGCAATTGCTCTGAAACTGAGTTTTTGGGGATGCTTGCCATCAACCAAGCAGGTAGAGATTGGTTAACCGGGAAGATTGACACGGTTGAATATCTCGACAAGCTGGAGTTTTACGGCATCCCTGATCCGTTTGAAATTTTAGATGAGTTTGCTGATCACGTTGAGCTTGTAATTTCTCACGGATAGTCACAGCAGTGAGAGTTGTTGAATTAAGTAACACTAATAACTGGCAAAGCATATACTCTACTAACGTTAATGCTGTCCAGGTTCCAATGCAGGATGGCCGCTATTTAATTAATCCCATTCCTGAAATAGTAGTGCCAGTAGTGCTAGATAAATTCATTCTTGCTGTGAGTGTGGATACTGATGTTCCGACTGATTCAGTATGGAGATTTGCAGGCTACATCAATCAAAAAATTAGCACTGGTATTGTCATTGGTGGGGGTCAGGATGCAACTACTGTTAGAGGTCGTCCACTATTTTTAGACCAAATTAACCTGATTTTTTTTCAGAAAATTTCCACATCCTATGCTGTTAGTGTCAAAGTACCAAAATGGTTTACTCGCGCCCAAGTGACTATTTGGGAGTACATAGGAGTAGATGACACTTCAGAGGAAATCTTACTCACTCAGGAATTTGCAAATATCAACTTCAAACTTGATCAGATACAAAATCAAATCTCATGAAAACTGCTACTGATTTGATAGCTTTTGGCAGTTTTTTCATTGCTTGCATTACTGCCATTGCTGGTGGCATTTTTTGGTATGCCAATTCTGAGAAAAAAAAATACGGCTTGGAACGTGACTTTGGTCATATTCGCCGTAATCAAGAGCAAATACAAACTTCACTCAATACTATTTTGGGTGAGTTTGACCGACGCTTCGATATAGTTGAGCGGGACATTTTGGAAATCAAAGCTAATTTGAAAATTCCACACCAGCCGGAGCGATAAGCATGTTACAACAACTCAATACGCGATCGCTCATCATGATTTTACTGGTACTAGGGGCGATGGGCCTTGCTGTGGTTGATGAGCGATTTAGACCAGTTTTTGGTGATTTGGCTAAGGTTGGTGTGGGTGGTTACTTAGGGCAGTTGATACCAGAGTCAAAGTAGTTGGAAATTCAAATTCGAGATGACAAATTTTAACAACTTGAAGAGTTAGCGATCGCTATCGCCAACGCTACCCACATCATCCCCATACCTATCCAAAATGACCAGTGCTGATTCATAGTTTTTTGGGTACAGCTTAACTTGCTGGGGATTCTCCACAGCCCACCAAGCCAAAGCGTATGGCTGAGTGGCTTCGTTTGCTTGGTTGTGAAACTGGACGCGAATCTTATATTTATCGGTGGTGGGGACAGGACAAAAAATATGTTCTACGCTATCGACATCACTAATTGAGGCGCAAACAGTCTCTGTGTCTCTATTTTGTGTCGCATCGGCTTTGACTAGATAGACATCAAGGTTATTTAAACCGCGATCGCGAAAATTTTCCCCAGCATCAAATTGATTATTCTTATTTTTATCGTTCAGTTCTACCAGCCTATCCCAAGTTAAGCTAATAGCCACAAAACTATTCTGCTGTAACGGTTTGGATAAAACATATTCTACGGATGAACCAGCATTGACAGTATCGTAGTTCCAACCAATTGCAGGTACAGATTGTGATGGTTTCCATTGACCTCCACTAAATTGCTGATAAGCACGAAAAGCATTTAAATGACCAGCCCCCATCTGATTATCCAGGGGAATTTTGGAATTTTTATAAGCACTAGAAGCCAGCCAATCTTGATTTTGTTTATTGATGAGTGTTCTGGTCATTCCTAGTCGCAAGCCATCGCCAGTATCTTGAATTTTGTCAGCAGAATTTAATAAAATAGCCTTCATGACTTCATGTTGGCGAGCAGCAGTACTCCAATTTGGTTGTTTTGTTCGTAATTGTTTGTCACCAAATTCTTGCAATAGAGCAACTGTTGCTGTTACATGGGGTGCTGCAAAACTCGTCCCTGTGACTTTATTGATTTTGCCATCAGGAGTAAGCAAGGGAATATTACTACCAGGAGCCACTATACCAATTGTGCCACGGGAACCAAGATTAATTTCCTTGCCAGATAAACGGAGGGTCATTGCTTCAGTTGTCGCTACCAAATTGGAAACGTCTACTTTATTAAAAATTCCTCTCCGACGAGAGGAAAAAGCCACGTTTACTCCATTAAAATTATCTGTAGGGATAGGAATTCCTCCTTTACCTTGGTTGCCAGCAATCACATATAAAACATTGTGAGCGCGAGTAGACCAGTCAATACATTGGGTTAGTAAGGCGTTACCATCCAAAACAGCCTCCGGTCGAGGATCGCGGTTTAAAGGTTCGCCAAAGCTAAAGTTGATGACACGAACGTCGCCACCATTTTGCAGTGCTACGTGCTGTGCAGACAAACATTCTTCTGGCTGTCCCATTTTTGTGGAACCTACAGCAGACGAAAACAGCCGCGCTCCTGGAGCTACTCCTGGGAAGCCTTTATCTGTACTAACCATGACACCAGCAACATTGTAGGCGTGGGGGTCAACTCCACTATTTGACTTAGCAGGACTATTGCGTAAAAAGACACCTGCTATATCGATAGAGCGATTTTTAGAAACCGCTTTATCTACACCAAACTTCCCAGGACGCCCAATTTCCACTTGACCAATGGCAATCTTGCGACCTATGAGATTATACGGGGCTTTATGTAACTTCAGAGCGTCAATACCGTTAGTACTCATGGAAATTTCCAAAGCTAACACCGGCAGACTCAAACAAGAAGCACCTAATCCCCAAGCGATCCAGCTAATTTTTTTTACCATAGTTATTTTTCATTTGTCATTGGTCATTGGTTATTCTCTTCTGTCTCCACGTCTCCCCGGTCCCCGATCCCTGATCCCCGATCCCTTCTCCCTCAAAAAGCTCATACAAAACTGATGAGCCTTTGCTCAAGTTTTGTTACAATATTTACAGAAAAGGACGCTTAAATATCCACTAGCCATGACCAAAACGCTATCTAACAAGCCGATTGTAATTGCTCCATCTATCCTATCAGCCGATTTTAGTCGTCTGGGAGAGGAAGTACGCGCCATAGATGAGGCGGGAGCAGATTGGATTCATGTTGATGTAATGGATGGTCGCTTTGTACCTAATATTACGATAGGTCCTCTGGTAGTGGAGGCGATTCGTCCGGTTACAAAAAAACCACTGGATGTCCACTTAATGATTGTGGAACCAGAAAAATATGTTGCAGATTTTGCCAAGGCTGGTGCAGATATTATCTCTGTACATTGTGAACACAATGCATCGCCACACTTACACCGTACTTTGTGCCAAATTAAAGAACTTGGTAAGCAAGCTGGTGTTGTCCTCAATCCATCTACACCTTTAGATTTGATTGAGTATGTGTTGGAAGTTTGCGATTTAGTGTTGATTATGAGTGTCAACCCTGGTTTTGGTGGTCAAAGCTTTATTCCAGGAGTAGTTCCCAAGATCCGCAAGCTGCGTCAAATGTGTGATGAACGTGGTCTTGATCCTTGGATTGAAGTAGATGGTGGACTGAAAGCAAATAATACTTGGCAAGTTTTAGAAGCTGGAGCCAATGCGATTGTCGCTGGTTCGGCTGTGTTTAATGCTAAGGATTATGGTGAAGCGATCGCAGCTGTTCGTAATAGCAAGCGTCCCACACCAGAACTAGCACAGGTTTAATTGATGAAATCCTGATAGTTTGTAGGTATGAATTTGATCCTTAAGGATAAGCACGCTTAGTGTTTACTACGAACTAAAAAAAGGGCGATCGCTATTTGATCGCCTTTTTTTATTGATTGAAAATTTAAAATCTGGCCCAATCTGTTCCTTTCCACAAACCAAAGAACAGAAACGCAGACACTAAAGCGCCAAGAATCCATTTTGTAGAAGTCTTAATTAAATTTAGACCTCGCAAAGACTGGGTAGTTTCTGCTTGATCTTTGATTTGTGCTTTTGCTTTAGAAACTTGAGACAAAAGTTCATTCTTTACTTCTTCTGGTTTTTTCCCATATAGGGAACCACCCCGGCTTTTTAAAAGATTATCTAATTGTTCAGGAGTTGCTTGGCTGAGTTTCTGATGTAATTGTTCAGCACGAGAAATTTGTTGTGTAGATATATTATTGATTTGCGCGACATTTTCCTTATTCAGCCGGATGGTGTTAGAAACTCCCAAAGGTATCATGAGTAAAAATAACGCTCCCAATAATAAAGTTAGCCAAGATAATAATTTTAAAATCGGAAATTCCCATCTGTTGCGCGAATGTAATTCCCCATAAAACACTAGTGCTAACCCAATTAAAGGTACAGGTACACGTTCAACTATTGCTCCTATTGTTTGAAATTCCCAAGCAGGGTTAAAAAAGTTTGATGGAATAAACATTGCTACCCAATCAAACAAAGATAATATTAACAGACCGTAGCCGAGCGATCGCAGAATAGCGAGCGAACTTTCCTGTGTTAAGACAAACTGAGGAGAATTCAATTTTTCAATTTTAGATTTAGTCATAATTCCTTACAAATTATCAAAACAAAAATTTTTATAGACCAAACTTTAAAATTTCTGCAAATTAGAATGCCAGTATTTATACCAAGAAAACCAGGCAGTTTCTAAAACTTGATAAGCTGCTTCTGGAGAAGAGTTTTTCAATGGAACCGACAAATGCGCCCAGAGACAGGGGTTGTTTTCTCTTAGTTGTTCTCGTCCTAGTAACCAAGGTAATAAACGTTGCCAAGGTTGATTTCTTTGCTGCTGATTTTGGTTAAATTGTGTATTAGTAAAAGTGCTATTGCCATGCGGATTAATACAAGCACTGAGGTAAGCTTTTTGTTGTTCAACTCCTAAACCGTAATAACCTATACCTTCTTTTTGGCGTACAACCGCAGACGATGAAATTTTAGTATATTTTCTAATCAGTTGATTAACATCTCCTATTTTTACGTAACGCATTTCGATATCTAAAGGCAAACCTTTATGCATATATTGATAATTTTTTTGGGCTAACAATTCAGAATCATCTTGTATATCATGAGGTAAAGCTTTGGTAAATTTGAGTTGCGATTGGGGTAAAGGCGGAGCTTCTGAGATCAGAAAAAAATTAGCAGGATTTTTAGATTGGTTTGGCAGAAAAAGAATTTGTCCCAATACCAATAACACGTTGCTACAACCTAGAATTAACAATGAAATACGGATTTTTTTCCAAGTAATCATAGTTTGATTATGACAACCTAGAATTCTGATTCTCAGATTCATTCCGTCCAATTAAAAACCAACAGAAAGAACCAAAAATAATCACAGAAATCATTGAAAATAAAAGAGAGCCATTGCCACTATGCCAGTAATCAAAAGCATCCATATTATCTTTTGCGACGATGATGGCCATAAGTGCAACACGCCCAGCATTAACAATAAATCCTACCGTAGCAGCTACAACTGGTACCAATATTTTTTGTTGCCAATTTTGAGGAAAAATTAACAAAAAAAGTATTGCGAAACCCAACATTTGAGAAATTAATTCTAGACCAGAGCAACCACTAAGCACTTCTACACTACCATTTGGTAGATAAACATTAATTCCAGAAAGAGTTACTTCAAAGCCCGTATACCAAAGTATAAAAGCTGATAATTTTGCGGTTAGCAATGTAAGCTGATAAATTATCCATTCTGGTGATAACTTAGATACACTAAGAGAAAAAAGCGTGATTAACTCACCTGTGTATTGATTTAGTCCTCGAAAACCAGAAGCTATTAAAGCAAGTCCTAAGCCAAAAATAAAGGGTAAGACATACAAAAAACCTCCGAAGCTAGTCATAGATGCACTCTTGAACAGTGCTATCCAGATAAGTGAGAAACCCAAAAAGCTGGGTAAAATTCCACTTTCTAAACTTAAATTATCTCGTTTTTCCCAAATAATAAAAGAGATAGCTGCCCAAAACAACAAACTAGTACTCAAAAGGTTCGAGTTTCCTGATCTCCAACTTAGCGTTAGGTGAATTGAAATTAAGCCTGAACCTATGATTAAGAGCCAGAACTGAGGATGATCAAGTCTTATAACTTTAGCCAGTTTACTAGTTTTCATTGTTTAATTGAATGGCAGCTTTGCTCTCAACTTTTCAAAACATTACATTTCGCTTTTCGGATGTCATAAAATATTTCAGTCTCTAAATAAATAATTTTTAAAAATTATTTATTTACATCTTTTTGTTGTTGCTTCTGTTTTCGATATAAAGCAAAACCAATACTACTTGCTGTTAAGGAACCAAAGATAGTTAGAGGTTCAGGAACAGCTTTAGTTTTTTTGTTGAAAGTAAAGTTATCTATCACAAAATGCGTGCCTCTTCCGTTATAGCTGGCGTTATTACCTCCAGAAGACGTAAATTTTAAATAATCAATTTCCAAGAAATTAAATGTAAATAGTGTAGGAGTTTTTGTATTCACAACTACTGTCTGGGAATATTTCTTTTCTCCAGATATTCCTCCCGTGTAACCTTCTACCAGCACAGTCAAATCATCATTCCAAGCTGCTGTTAAATACGTACTATTAAAATCGAAAATATCATCAACTGTACTTATAACAGCAGGATTACCAAAGCCATTGTAAGCAACGTTTTTTGGTGATACTGTTCCATTTACATAGCCTGAAGGAATAAAAGAAGTTGTATCGAGATCATAAAAGTTTTCCCAATTCAATCCTACGTAGCCATTAGGAATTGTGTTTTGAGAGCCAGATAGCTCGTCGAAGGTAACAGTGACAGCTTGAGCCTGTTTTGTCTGAATTACCCCAATGACAATAGCAACAGATGTAGCTATGGTTGCAGTTTCCCGCAACTTCTTTTTTATCTGAGATTTGCTTGGTGTTGTGGCAAAATTAAGCTTGTCTCGAATTTTTGCGAATTGCAACCCTGTCATTTAACTCACTCCTACAACATGATAAAAATCGATGGTAGACTTCCCTGGAGTGAGGTTGTTTGCTCTCCAACTGTCATAATTTAAAAATTACAGCGACAGAGGTTTGCTACCCTGTCGCGTCCTAGACAGAAGGACTAATTATATATACTAGAAACTACACAGATTATATTAGCTTTATAGTACTAAATGCATCTGTTATCTAGATTTACTAGGTTTAAGTAATAAGCGATACTAATTCTATAGTATAAATGAAGGCTGATTATTTAGCTTTACAAAAAGTTTATACTTGTAAAAAAAGGTTGTTGATTGTAAGCAGCTTCTGGTAAGACTTGTGAGAAATAGCTTCCTTAGAGGGCTGGATAAAAGTTTCATAAAGTTAAGATAATAACTGTCATTGTGAAGGGCGATCGCACATCATCAACCTACATCTTGATAATTTTTAAGACTAAATAACACCTAAATTTACAGTTGCTTGTATAAAGTATTTTCAGTATTTATGCTTCAAACACAAATAAACACCTAAAAAACAAGGATGGATCTTACCACCCTTGTTTTTTGTTCTGTGCTATGGACTCAGATTTACTTGTTACGACCACCTAACCACTTAGCAGCAGCAAGTCCTACAATAGCTCCCACAACGGGATTGCTCAGAAACTTGATAATAGCTGGCTGTTCTGCTAACACTTCTTTGAAAATGTCAGGATGGTTATGATATGCAAAAGAGGCGAGTCTGCTAACATCATCCGCACTCATGCGGTTGGGGTTGTGGGTAGAAAGGCTTACTTGTTGCTCAAGATGGCGCTCATCCAATCCTTTTTGCTTGAAGTGCTTGAAAAAGGCGCGTGCAACATCATCTCGTTCATTTGGTTTAATATTAGCGATCGCCTTTTGCAATTCTGGCTCCATTTGACTAGGAGGAATGCTGTTTGAATTAAAAGAGCGTTCAAACATTTGGCGACGCTCAGACGCAGTTGTTCGTTGAGCAAAATCATCAAAACTTTGATAATCTTGTGATGGATCACCACTAGGAGCATCACCAAGATACTCAACATCACCCTGAGCCAAATCTTTCATAATTTGGCGCTTATATTCTTCACTGCTACTCACTGTACTAATCTCCTTTTCTTATTCTTGTTGATAGTTAAGACACTAAACAACAAACAAAATTTTCTAGCTATATTGAACTTGATTGGTTTGGGTATCATACCTAGCTGTCAAAATCAGCTGCTTGTCAGGTGCGTATACCAAAACAGTTAAATCTTGATTGGGGAAATTTTTCCGAAAACCTTCCACTAAAGATTTTGCTAACGGACGTACTTCATTAGGACGTACTTGTGGGGAAATGACTACGCCTAACTTATTGTTATCGCGCACGTAAGCATCTTGGACTAATCCCCGCGATGTTTGTACAACCCAGTTACCAAAAGTTTGTCCAGATGCAGTATTTCCTCGCTCTAATTGTGCATAAGCGACATCTCGACCAACTGCTGGCGGATTTGTGGTACGGTCAACTTGGGCAACGTTACCACCACAAGCAGTAGTAATAGTTAAAACCAAAATCAAGACAACAGCCGTAATCATTTTACGGCTCTGCTGTAACAGATTCATTTTTGCTCTCTCCTCAAAAATTGCTATTGGAAACAAACAAAATTTAGATTTATGTTTATTATTTGCGCGGACTTACTATTTAATAAACGTTGAAAAAGTGATAATTAAATTTGATTTGTTTCGTTTAGCTTTGTTTTATATAAACTAACGTATGATTTTGATTTGAGGCTTCTTTCCATAGACATATTAGTTACTCTATAGAAAGAGAGAGGATGAATATATTAGTTATTAGTTAGGGATCAAAGAATAAAAATTATTAATCAAGTAAAAACTAATCATCAGCAACCAAAATGATAAAAAAAACCAGCTTTTTAGTTGTGAAATTATCCTAAATAAGCTTTTTTCACTCGTTCATCTGTTAGTAATTCTGATGCTGCGCCTGCAAGAGTAATACAACCAGCTTCTAAAACATATCCCCGATCTGCAATCTGTAATGCTAAATTGGCATTTTGTTCAACTAACAAAATAGTCACGCCCGTCGCTCGTAAATTTTCAATAATACTGAATATTTCTCTGACTATTGCGGGTGCTAAACCTAAACTTGGTTCATCTAATAATAGAAGTTTTGGTCTACTCATCAAAGCACGAGCGATCGCTAACATTTGTTGTTCACCACCGCTCAGGGTTCCCGCTAGTTGATTGCGTCTTTGTGCTAAACGTGGAAATAGCTCAAATTGGTGCTGAATATCATTCTTGATCTCTACTTGCTGAGAACGAATATATGCACCTAAAAGCAAATTATCATAAACAGTTTGTCGCGTTAATACTCTGCGCCCTTCTGGACAATGGGCGATACCCAATTGCACAACTTCGTGGGGTTGACGACGGGTAATATTGCGTCCACTGTAGATAATTTCGCCGCTTTTGGGATTGAGAATTTTAGATATAGCGCGCAGAGTAGTAGTTTTACCTGCACCATTGGCACCGATGAGAGTGACTACTTCACTGTTATTGACAACTAAATTAATATTTTGGAGGGCCTTAATACCTCCATAATTAACGTATAGGTTTTTAATTTCTAAAATTGGGTAGCTTTTCTGGTTCTCTGTGTTCATCTGTGTGCATCTTTGATTGATCAAACATTCAGTATGTTTTCTTAGTGTCTTAGTGCCTTGGTGGTTTAAGAGAAATTTTTATAAAACACATAGACGCGCCAGCGGCTACTTTCAGAAGCCACTCCGTGTCTACCCTGCGGGTAGACACCAAGACACAAAGATAATTATTAATTATTCATGACCCAAATACGCTTCTATGACAGCGGGATTATTTTTAACCACTGCTGGTTCTCCCAAGGCGATTAATTGACCAAAATCTAAAACCGCGATGCGATCGCACAAACCCATGACTAAGGGTACATGATGTTCTATCAGGATAATCGTTAAATTAAAGCGATCGCGTAAATTGCGGATAAATTGACTGAGTTGCTGTTTCTCGCTGGGATTCATTCCAGCTGCGGGTTCATCCAGAAGTAAAATTTGTGGTTCTAAGGCTAAAGCACGAGCAATTTCTAGCCGTCGTTGATCACCATAGGCAAAATTCTTAGCTTTTTCTTCAGCGCGTTTTTGTAAACCAACTAGTTCTAATAATTCCAAAGCTTTTTGCTTACTTTTACGTTCTTCTGCTGGTGCTGGTGGAACCCCGATTACGCCTGTAAGTATATTGCTATGAATATGCAAATGTCGAGCAATAATTGCATTTTCCAATGCTGAAAGTTCACCAAATAAGCGAATATTTTGGAAAGTCCGAGCAATACCTAAAGCGGCGATTTGGTGGGGACGTAGTTGGGAAATTTCTTGATTTTGATAAGTTAATTGTCCACTTGAAGGTGGAATTAAGCCTGTAATTAAATTAAATAATGTTGTTTTACCAGCACCATTAGGGCCGATTAATCCAAAAATCTCATGTTTTTTAACAATAAAAGATACATTATTTACTGCTACTAAACCACCAAAGCGGCGAGTTAAGGATTTTGCTTCTAAAAGAATGTCATTGGTCATTTGTCATTAGTAGACGCGATTAATCACGTCTGTACAATGGTCATTTGTCATTTGTTATTGATCGTCTTTTAAAAATATCTGGGGTGACGAGTCCTTGGGGAAAAAAGATGGTTCCCAAAACTATTAGTAAACCAAAAATAATTAACCTACCATCTCTTAAAAATTGTGCTAACCAAATTGGTAAACCAGCTGTGTCAGCGATACTTCTTAAGACTTCTGGTAAAGCTGTAAATAACATACCTCCGACTACAGCACCTAAAAAAGTTCTCGAACCACCAATTAAAACAAAAGTTAGATAAATAATACTGGCATCAAATGTACCTTGTCTGGCATTCCAAGTATTGAGAAAATGAGCGCTAATTGCACCAACTACTCCAGCTAAAATTGCTCCTAATGTAAAAGCTAAAACTTTGTAGTAAGTTGGGTTAATTCCCATGGCGCTTGCTGCTAATTCATCCTCACGAATTGCGGTTAAAGCCCTACCTACACGAATACGTTCTAAACGATAAATTAATACCATACTAATGATTAATAATGGTAGGGCAATCCATAAATATTCAATTTGTGTTGGGAAAGGTTGAGGAATACCAAAAATTCCCACAGCACCACCTGTGATATCCAAATTGAGGGAGAGAACCCGCAAAACTTCCACAAAAGCAATTGTGGCGATCGCTAAATAAATTCCTCGTAACCGCAAAGCTGGAATTCCGACTGCTACACCCAACAATCCCGAAACTACACCAGCTATTAACATTTCTAACAACAGTAATGGAATCGGAAAAGGATCACCACTAGAAGTAAAAACTGTTGTTGACAGAATCGCCGCAATATATCCACCCAAAGCATAAAATCCAGGGCTAGCTAATGATAATTGTCCAGCCATTAATGGCAAATACAACGATAGTCCTAGCAAAGCCCCTAATACCATAGAGACAATTAAAGCACCGTATACACCAATAAAATCAGCCATTTGTCAAGAGTCAATAGTCATTTGTCATTGGGGAAAGGGGAACAGGGAACAGGGAATAGGGAACAGGAAAGAGAAATTCCCCTTTGTCTCCCTTGTCCTCCTTGTCTCCCTTGTCCCCGCTTCCCGATCCCCAATCCCTTAATACAGTGTTCCATCGTAAGCGTTCAGGGGGTGTAAAGAAAACAAAAAACATTTCCCAAAATCAAGGAATGAAATTAAGCCGCTTTCAATAACTCAGAATCATCAGAACAAGGAGTAACTTGTGGAAGCAAAGAAGGTGGAGTGTTATCACCACG
>NZ_JBHFLM010000113.1:0-7063 GCF_041928655.1 Pelatocladus sp. BLCC-F211
CCTTGATGATTGTCTACTAGATATTAGTTCTGGAGCTGAACAAGAGGAGGAAGATCCACAAGATTGATTCCCCTTGTTATTCGCGATTATTTATCGCGAATAATGTTTCTTTCTGTATTTTTACAAAATTGGGATGCTCCCTGCAAAATCTTGGTCATGTGAGCATTGTGAAAATTGGAACAGTATAAAAGACAAATCTATTTGCTTGTCATGTTATTGGGCATATCCAGAAAGCTATACACATATTGCGATGAGACAAGTTAGAAGGATAGACCTTATTTGGCAAGGGAAAGATGTTGAGATTTACGAAATCTTAAAACAACAAGCGATCAAATTGGGAAAACAAATCCCTGAATTTGTTAAGGAAATCATTGAACGAGAAATGCGACAAAATGGTGACAGCTAAAAAATAGCAGCATCGTAACGCACCGCGATTGCTCCTGTATTACCAAATCAAAGATCAAAAGAAAATTTAAATATTCGATCCTTGATACCTCAGCTTTGATACAGTAATTCAAAAGCTATGAAAATTTATTGAAAATCTAGAGGCTTCGAGTTATGAAAGTCCTTCATGGTACTTGGATACCGAATGCTGAGAGTGATTTTATACAGTCTGGCGGGTTTTTCTTATGGGTGGAAACTCCTGTGATGAAAAAGCGACAAAGCACTCAAAAAAATATTCACCCTGGACATCTACTCAAAGAAGAATTAGTCAAATTTTTAACAGCAGAATTGGGAATCAAAGAAGTAGCACCAGTACTGACACAACGGATATCTCCCAAATATTTTGTTTTGCCAACTATTAATAATCAGCCTTTACCTTCACC
This sequence comes from Pelatocladus sp. BLCC-F211, assembly GCF_041928655.1. Taxonomy (NCBI): domain Bacteria; kingdom Bacillati; phylum Cyanobacteriota; class Cyanophyceae; order Nostocales; family Hapalosiphonaceae; genus Pelatocladus; species Pelatocladus sp. BLCC-F211. The sequence goes on from NZ_JBHFLM010000113.1 coordinate 828, forward strand.
AGAATTAAGCAAATATCTCGAAGCTGAAACCCCGGAAGACTATGAGGAGTTTCAATACTGGCAGGTAGACTGTTACGAAACAGTCACTTCTACAAAAGCAATTAACGCGATCAAATTACTCAATGACATCCATTTTTTAGCACTTTATAATTCCAGTGAAATTCAACTGGGTTCGGATCTCCTGTTTTGGTATCACTACACCCAAGCTTTTAAAGAAGTAATTTTAAAAGACCAGTATATTCCAGCACTCAAATATCGACAGTTAAATAATAGTACTGAGAAGAAAAATAAACAAAAGTCCATCAAAAAACCTGCATTTGAAATCTATGCGACTTGGGAGATTATTTCCGAGCAATACGAAGCGAATATCAAAAAATACATTGAATACATGCCACTAATTTGTGTGGCGGGTGCAACAGAACCAATAGATACAGTTGAGTTTTACGACAAAGAAACACTATTACGTCACTTTTCGGAATTTCTATTACATGATTTGCTGAATCATACTCCGTCTACAGCAGCTTTTGACAAGCAAATCGTTGATTCTCTAGTTTACTATTGCTTGTATCCCAACCGTCACAATCCTTTGACGGGTGATGCACCTTTAGCAGAATATCAGGAATGGCTGGCATGGAAAACTAAAATTACTCGCACTCAAAGCGACTCTCTGTTTCACCTCTGTTTGCAGTTGTCTGATCCTACCCCAGACAATATTGATAACTGGCAAATGCAGTTTTTAGTAGCCAGCAAACAAGATCCTTCGCTGAAGCTAGCACTGGCTGATTATTGGCCTATGAGTCAAAAAAACAAAGCTGGGGTAGAGAAAGAATTTGGTAAGAACTTTGAAACTAATTTACTGCTGAAACTGGGTTATGCAGCGCGGATGTATCCTAAATTATGGCAGGGTTTGGAGAGCGATCGCCCCACAGGAATGCGACTGAGTTTAGAAGAAGCTTTTGACTTCCTCAAAGAAAGTGCTTGGGTATTGGAAGACTCTGGCTTTAAAGTCATCGTACCGGCTTGGTACACTCCCGCAGGTCGCCGTCGTGCCAAAATTCGCCTCAAAGCTTCAAGTGGGAAGTCTGCAACTAAGAGCGAGAATAAAAGCTATTTTGGTCTAGATTCATTAGTACAGTATCAGTATGAATTAGCAATTGGTGATCAAGTCGTCACCCCTAAAGAATGGGAACAGTTAATTAACGCCAAGTCTCCCCTCGTGCATTTTCGTGGTCAATGGATGGAACTCGATCGCGATAAAATGCAGCAATTACTCGAATTTTGGCAATCCCACGGTAACGAACAACCAGAAATGACTTTGCTGGAGTTCATGCAACGCAGTGCAGAAGCTGGTGAAGAGTGGGAAGTTGAACATGATGAAGCTTTGTCAGCAATGATGGCGAAGTTGCAAGACAAAACCAGACTAGAACCAATTGCAGAACTAGCAAACTTGCAAGGAACCTTACGAGAATACCAAAAACGCGGTGTATCGTGGCTGGAATATATCGAAAGATTGGGATTAAATGGCTGTCTCGCCGATGATATGGGTTTAGGTAAATCGGTGCAAGTAATTGCTCGATTGGTTCAGGAGAGGGAGGTGTGGGGAGCGGGAAAAGAGCAAGGGGACAAGGGGGACAAGGGGGACAAGGGGGTAACTTCTGGCTCATCTTTGTTGTTACCTACGTTATTAATTGCGCCGACATCGGTGGTGGGAAATTGGCAAAAAGAGATAGCTAAGTTTGCACCACATCTAAAAACAATGGTGCATCATGGTAGCGATCGCATCTTAAATCCTGCTGACTTTAAAGCCGCAAGTCTGCAACACGATGTAGTTATTACCTCTTTTACCCTGGCTCGTAAAGATGAAAAACTCTTCACTAGCGCCGATTGGCAAAGGATAGTAATAGATGAAGCGCAAAATATCAAAAATCCTAAAGCAGCACAAACTAAAGCTATCTTAAAATTATCGGCAAAACACCGATTAGCATTAACTGGAACTCCTGTAGAAAACCGCTTACTCGATCTTTGGTCAATTTTTAACTTTCTCAATCCTGGTTATTTGGGTAAAGAAGCGCAGTTTCGTAAGTCTTTTGAGATTCCGATTCAAAAAGATAATGACAAAATCAAATCAACTACCCTGAAAAAATTAGTCGAACCTCTGATTTTGCGGAGAGTCAAAACCGACCAATCTATTATTAATGATTTACCTGATAAAGTAGAGCAAAAATTATATACTAATCTTACCAAAGAACAAGCATCGCTCTACGAAGTTGTTGTGAAAGACGTAGAAGAAAAACTTCAAGAAGCAGAAGGAATTCAACGCAAAGGTTTAATTCTTTCCACACTGATGAAATTAAAACAGATTTGTAACCATCCAGCCCAATTTTTGCAAGACAACAGTGAATTTTCCACCGAGCGATCGCATAAACTCAGTCGTTTAGCAGAGATGGTAGAAGAGGTCATTTCTGAAGGGGAAAGTTTGCTCATTTTCAGTCAATTTACTGAGATATGCGAGAATTTAGAAAAACATATAAAACATGCATATCATTGCAATACTTATTACCTGCATGGTGGTACTAGCCGCAAACGCCGGGAACAAATGATTACTGAATTTCAAGACCCGGAAACAGAACCATCTGTTTTTATACTTTCTCTCAAAGCAGGTGGTGTTGGTATTACTTTAACCAAAGCCAACCACGTCTTCCACTTTGATCGGTGGTGGAATCCAGCCGTCGAAAACCAAGCCACTGATCGCGCTTTTCGGATTGGTCAAAAAAAGAATGTCTTTGTGCATAAATTTGTGGCGATCGGTACACTAGAAGAAAAAATTGATCAGATGATTGAAGATAAGAAAAAACTCTCTGCGGCTGTAGTTGGTAGCGATGAATCGTGGTTAACAGAATTAGATAACGAAGCGTTTAAACAACTTATTTCGCTGAATAAGAGTGCGATTTTGGAATAAGTTGCTGAATCACAGAAACATTGTTGCGTCTATGCTGATTCAGCATAACAAAATCATAGCGAAATGCTGCTAGAGCAATAATGTAGCATGATATGCTCTAAGGAGCAAAATTTTCCGATTCTATGAGTGGTATTGACCGTAAAATTGTTCTCGATTCTAGACACATTGCCAAGCATTTACCCAATACTTTTCAAGTGCAACGGTTGCTGAGTCGGAGAAGAGCGGTTCATGTTTTTAACGATGAAGCCACAATGAATCGAGTTGCTCAAGCCATCATAGAAAGAGGAGAATATGTAGGTATCATTCGGGAATACGAGCGTTATGGGCTGTTCTTTGCTGAAGCAATTGGCTACAGAATTAGCCCTGACGGTTTAACAACTCCATTGTTCTATGGTGAGGTGAAAATTGATGCAAAAAATCGATATCACGTCATTCCCAGCACCCGACCAAGTGAAGGATAACTGGCAATTTGCAGAGGTCTGGATTGAGCCGATGCTGTCGCCCCCGTATATTCTGCTTCTACTTAGTAATCATTCAGGAAATTGCTGCGTCTATGATCCTGCCAAGGATTATAGAATTATCTTTACTAGCTCTACTTATGAAGAAGCCCAACTTTGGTTGCTCGAAGATGAGTATGAACCACTTGAAGGACGGCTGTGTGCATCTGAGTTACAGTCAGACTGATTAGCAACGTCTCGATGCTATGACTGATGAAGACATTGACTTATCAGATTGCCCAGAATATGTAGGTATTGTTTATGTCAAAATTTTCTCGCACTTGGTGGGGCGATCGCACTTTGCACTTCAAACTCAAGAAGAGTATGGCATGATCAGCGATAGAGGCGATTGAATAAAAATGTGCCATTAGTTCCCAAGAATGCTGTAGGGGATAATTTTTGCAAATGCCCAAGTTCACTGTGGTCAGGAAGTCTTACAATCGAAATGAATTTAGAATTGGGCATTTGTACAAATGACCTTACAAGAACTGCAAAAACAAGTACTGCGATTACCAATTAGCGATCGCTGGCAATTGGTACAAACTTTGTTGGAATCTCTACAACAGGAAACTACTTCAGGCTTAAAACAGAGGAATCTGTCTCGACTTCAAGGAGTTGCAAAAAGCGAGGTGACACAGAGCAATACTGATGATGTAGAAGACTATGCAACCTATCTCACCGAGAAGTATCAGTAATGCGAGCTTTGATTGATACCAATGTCGTTCTTGATTTTTTGCAAGCACGAGAGCCATTTGTGGAAGATGCAGCAAAGCTATTTGAGCGGATCGATACTGGAGAGATAGAGGGTTTTATCGCCGCAACGACAATCACCAATATTTATTACATTGTTCGCAAAGCAGCAGGAGTAACAGTAGCCCAAGATGCGATCGCCCAAATTCTGGCAGATTTACACATCTGTACGGTAGACCGAACTGTGTTGGAACAAGCTATCGCTCTTAATTTTCGAGATTTTGAGGATGCAGTGCAGTATGCTTGTGCAGTGATATACGGAGTAGATGCAATCGTGACTCGTGATGTATCTGGATTTGTGGGTTCAAAGATTCCGGTAATGTCACCAAGACAGTTGAGTTAATGTCACTATCCTGTGAACAATAAAATCGCACAGATAAGGATAGAAGGAAAATTACAAGTATTATTACCAATTAAATTTATGTCAAAATTTTCTCGCACTTGGTGGGGCGATCGCTTTATTAAAGCCCTAGAAGCATTTACCGACGAAGGTAGACTCCAACGCGGACGTTCTTATGCGCGTGGTGGTAAAGTCAAAAGCTTTGAGATAGAACAAAATCATATTACTGCTCAAGTCAGAGGTTCAGTCAATCCTTATTTTGGTGTTTACAAAGAACCTACATACCACATAGAAATAGAAATAAAAGCTATTAATAAAACAAACTGGAAACAAGCCATAGACAAACTTTCATCAAAAGCGAGTATTGTTTCTCGACTGTTGCTCAATGAAGTTCCAGAAAACATAGAAGATACTTTTGCTGAATTAGGAATACATTTATTGCCGCACAGTCGTAAGGACTTTACAACAAGTTGTTCTTGCCCAGATTATGCTAATCCTTGCAAACACATCGCTGGAGTTTATTATTTAGTCGCATCTGAACTAGACCATAACCCATTTTTGTTGTTTGAATTACGGGGATTATCGAAAGCAGAACTACAAGCAAAATTGGCTGAGTCACCTTTAGGTAGAGCTTTATCTTCGGAACTAAATGACCAAGACATTCCTCTAGAAAATTCCACATCACTTTATACAAAAGTGGAAAAACAAACCGTGACTCAAAAGCCAAATGCTAGAGAATTTTGGTTAAGCACAAAAAGACTCCCGCAAACAATAGAAGTTCCAACAAAAAGTAGTGTTTCAGCTATTTTGATTAAGAAACAGGGTGATTTTCCCGCTTTTTGGCAAAAAGATAATTCTTTTATTGCAACGATGGAAGAATTGTATGGGCGGGTGAAGAACAAAAATCAGAATTTGATTTAAGACGAGTCTCAAACACTCGTTCATCTATTTCATATCAGGTTCGGATAATTAGTTATACTTACCACAGTCATTGCACCCCACCCCTTAATCCCCTCCCCGCGTGCCTACGGTGTACACACAAGTTTACCCAGAGCGAGTTTCCAGCCAAAAAAGGTGGATTCAAACTGCTCAAGACCACGAACTAAAGTAGTAATACCGGGAGGTTTTTGAGACTTGTAACCAGACCAACCACCAATTCGAGCAATAATCCAAGTAGCCCAAGCAAGAGAGTCAGGAGGATAGGGATTTTTTTGAAGTTTAGTGTTACCTTCTACAGTTGGTGCGATCGCCCTTCAAGCATTGCTGTTGCTCGTGGGAAAAAGCAACACTCTTCTGGTAAATCAGGATTGTCTCGACCCTGAATCAGTTGTAAAATTCGCACAGCAAGAGCCTTAGCGAATACAGTTAGTCGTTGGATAGCAGCGATTGACTCTAACTGGGTAGCTTCGAGATTTAATCCAGCAGTTTTGAGAGTGGCAAAAAGTTGTTCAATGCGCCATCGCCATGTGTACCATCTAATTATTTGTAGTGCTTGTTCTAAACAAACGACTTGGTGGGTGGTGAGCAATCGCCAATGAATCGGTGCTTGACTTATATCTTGCACCTGGAAATTTGAATGTCAATTCCATTACTAAGTGCCAAGTTTCTCAGACGTTCAATGTCTTGTAAAAGAAGTAACAACACTAATTGTGGAAAGATAATTTGGAATGCAATTTCTGCGGCTTGTCCC
>NZ_JBHFLM010000114.1:0-10364 GCF_041928655.1 Pelatocladus sp. BLCC-F211
GGAGTAAGACCACAATCAAACACGGGTTTGAGAAGGCATCAGCGAATGAAGCGGGAAACCCGAAAGACGAATAAGACCGTCCCTAAATTGAGTTGATGTTGGAAGCCCCAACCTCAACGAAGTAGGTTGGGGTACTTCACGTTAATAGTGTTCGAGTGGTTGGTAAGAAATTTTTTGAGATTAAGTAGCTGTGGCGAAAAATTCTTGTAGTTTTTCGGGCTGTTTTGTGAATGCTAAATATTGAGACGCCATTTCTGGAGTTAACAGTTCTATCATTAATCTGTTTTCTACCCAGAACTCAATGACATCAAATAAAGAATCGCGGTTACAGCGCACTACACGCCAACCTTCACTCATACCGATTTGCTCAATTTCTTCTTGGGTGACGGATACAGAAATTGCGGCGTGGGTAGCTGTGAACGAAGAAGGATTGTCACTGTTAACAAACTTACACTGTTCATTAGGTGCTGTACCGGGTAAAATCTCAGATCCTAAAGGATAAACTTCAACTGCTGTACCATATTCATCACCGGGAAAAACTATATAGCTACCTGGGTGAGGAGGAAAAGGTGCTAGTTGGCCTTTCAAGACTTTGGCAAGAACTTGGGCAACATGCTGGGGATTTTTTGCGGAAACTGAAATGTGGTGAATCATAAAAATAACCTTCAAGATGTAAGGTTATACAACTACAACTGATGGTTATTGTGTTCCGCATCTCAAAATGTTAAGTTTATTACACAAATTTTCATAGGTTTGTAGTAAGCACTTTAGTGCTTAAATATTTGAGGACTAAAGTCCTTACTACAAACTGTTTATCCTGTTAAGTCGTCAATATTTCTGCGGGTAAGTGCTTGAAGGAAAGACGCTCATTTTCGATATCTACAAAGATCATATCGCCATCACTGAATTCGCCCCGCAAAATTGCTTTGGCTATTGGTGTCTCTAATTCTCTTTGAATCGCACGTTTGAGCGGACGCGCACCGAAAACAGGATCATATCCTACTTCGGCTAAAAAGTCAAGAGCCACATCTGAGAGTTTGAGAGACATCTTGCGATCGCTCAATCTTTGACGGAGTCTTTCGACTTGTAACAAGACAATTTCGCGCAATTCTTCTTTTTGCAAACCGTGGAAGATGATCAACTCATCAACCCGGTTAAGAAATTCTGGACGGAAGGAATTCCGCAAAGCTTCCATCACCCGACTCCGCATTTCCTCATAACGAGATTCATCACTGGCGACATCGAGGATAAATTGCGAACCGATGTTACTGGTCATAATAATAATAGTGTTTTTGAAGTCCACTGTATGACCTTGAGCATCGGTGACACGTCCATCATCGAGAATTTGCAGCAAGATGTTAAACACATCCGGGTGAGCTTTTTCGATTTCGTCGAAGAGAATCACCGCATAAGGACGACGGCGAATTGCTTCAGTTAATTGTCCACCTTCTTCGTAACCGACATATCCGGGGGGCGCACCAATCAAACGCGAAACGGCGTGTTTCTCCATGTACTCAGACATGTCAATGCGGACTAGCGCCTCTTCGGTGTCAAACAAATATGCTGCGAGGGCTTTTGCTAATTCCGTTTTACCCACTCCAGTAGGGCCGAGGAAAATAAAGCTAGCGATGGGACGATTCGGATCTGCTAAACCAGCACGCGATCGCTGAATTGCATCTGCAACAGCTGTAACTGCTTCTTGTTGTCCAACCACACGATGATGCAGTTCATCTTCCAAATGCAACAGTTTTTCTTTTTCAGATTCCACCAACTTGCTGATCGGGATACCAGTCCACTTAGAAATTACTTCGGCGATGTCAGCTTCAGTAACTTCTTCGCGCAACAGAGATTTTCCAGTGTGTTGAGTTTGGGTTAACTCCGATTCTGCTGCTTCTAACTTCCGGTGCAAATCAGTTAACTTACCATACTTTAATTCCGCAGCGCGGTTGAGGTCATAATCCCGTTCGGCTTGTTGAATTTCTAAGTTAACTCGGTCTATTTCCTCTTTGACAGATTGAATTTTGGTGATAATATCCTTTTCAGACTGCCATTGAGCATTTAACGTCCGTTGTTCTTCTTTAAGATCCGCTAGTTCTTTTTCTAGTCTTTCGAGACGTTCGCGAGAAGCGGTGTTGCTTTCTTTTTGCAGCGACAGCTTCTCCATTTCTAACTGTAAAATCTTGCGATCGATCTCGTCGAGTTCTTCTGGTTTGGAGGTAATCTCCATTTTCAACCTAGCAGCAGCTTCGTCTACTAAGTCAATGGCTTTGTCTGGTAAGAAGCGATCGCTAATATATCGACTCGAAAGTGTCGCCGCAGCTACTAAAGAATTATCAGAGATTTTCACCCCGTGGTGCAGTTCATAGCGTTCTTTCAAACCCCGCAGAATTGAAATTGTGTCTTCAACAGTGGGTTGATCGACATACACTTGTTGGAAGCGTCGCTCTAAAGCCGCGTCTTTTTCAATATACTTACGGTATTCATCTAAAGTTGTCGCCCCAATACAGCGCAATTCACCCCGTGCCAACATGGGTTTAAGCAAATTGCTAGCATCCATGGCGCCTTGGGTCGCACCCGCACCAACAACAGTATGAATCTCATCAATAAATAGAATTATATTACCACCGGATTCGGTGACTTCTTTTAAAACTGCTTTGAGGCGTTCTTCAAATTCACCCCGGAATTTTGCACCCGCAATCAAAGCACCCATATCCAAAGCCATCAGCTTACGGTCTTTGAGAGATTGGGGAACATCACCAGCGACGATACGCTGTGCTAAACCTTCAACAATTGCAGTTTTACCAACACCAGGTTCTCCAATTAACACAGGATTATTCTTGGTGCGGCGAGACAGAATTTGAATTGTGCGACGAATTTCGTCATCTCGTCCAATTACTGGATCAAGTTTACCTTGACGAGCGGCTTCGGTGAGGTCACGCCCATATTTTTCCAGTGCTTGGTATTTACCTTCTGGATTTTGGTCGGTCACTTTCTGGCTTCCCCGAATTTGCTTAATAGTATCTTTTACTTTTCTTTCGTCTAATCCGAATTCTTGGAATAGACTTTTACCAAAGCGATCATCTTTGGCGTAAGCAAGTAATAAATGTTCTATAGATATATATTCGTCACCAAACTCCTTACGATAACCTTCAGCTCGATCTAACAGAGAATCCAAGCTGCGTCCCAGGTAAACAGAATTGATGGTTCCCGATACTCTTGGTTGACGTTGGATATATTGGTCAGTGCGATCGCGTAATTTTTGCAGATTCACACCCAATTTTGTAAACACAGGCCCAGCTAGTCCTTCTTGTTCTAGCAAAGCTTTCATCAGGTGTTCACTTTCGATTTGCTGATGGTGGTTTTGTTTGGCGATGTCAGGAGTATGCGCGATCGCTTCCCAGGCTTTTTCTGTAAATTGGTTAGGGTTAGTTGGTTGCATAGGCTTTTAGAGGAACGAACTACACGCGCAAATATAATTTTTGTTCTTATATGGTCATTTTAGAAAGAAGCGGCTAATAAGCTAGATCGGTCTTCACGTCTTTTTCAAGTAGTATTACCGTCCGTGTGGGGATCAGGGGACTAATTTTAGTAAAATTGTTACCGAAAAATTGGGTTTAAAGCCTCGCCCTTAAAGGGCGACTTTGGCGCTATAATTATGTCAGTGAGTGCAATGTAAATATGCTGGTATTTGATGTCAAGCTCTAAAATCTGGTAACACAGATCCAGAATAATCTCATTTCTTGGAAAGAGGACAATACATACGGAATGTTTCGCGTCCTAAAACGATACATGCACTTTCGGAATTATCTTCTCGAATATCACTATTGACGGCAGTTTTATACTTGATCAGTGCAGTAGTCGAAATAGCAGCACATACTAAAGCAAATGCCCCAATCAACACAGTTTTGGGCGTAATATTTGGATTTATTTTTCTCTTTTTATTTTGTAATTTTGATTGACAGCAAACTTGTTTTGCAGACCAAAAATGGTTGTCAAAATCGTAGTAACTCATTGATGTTATTGCTCTTGGATTCAAAGTAGAACTTTAATATTCACCTTGCCAACAATCATTAATTATTTGGGAGGTCAGCGTTCCGTTCATGATATATCAGATTAAGAAAAAGGATATATATAAATATTAAGTTTTTATGGAATTTACATATGTTTTATCTATATATATTTAGTGAATATTTGATTGATAAAAAATTAAATAAACCTCATACTCATCTTATACTTAGAAATGAGCTTTTTTAGCTTTAGGAATTACGCAATAACTCTCCCAAGCTCTTATTTCTTAGTGTCCTACCCTGCGGGAAGCCGCTGACGCGTCTATGTGGTTAGTTTTTTCATGATTTTGCGTAAGTCCTAAGATTTTAATAAAATGATGATGCAGATAAATGTAATTAAACCACGTCTACTTTGAGAACTGTAGTTTTGTAGGTTGGGTGTAGCGACAGCGAAACCCAATATTATAGTCTGGTTAATGTTGGGTTACACTCCGTTCCACCCAACCTACATAATGTCCTTTTTGAAAAACTCATCTTTTCAAAAAGGACGAGGTTTAAATGACCAAATTCTGATGATTTTGTTTCCTCAATAATCAAAACAACAGTATATTAACTTGCTATAACTCAAATAATTTCTCCTGACTTTTTTTGCGATCGCTCAAATTGGTAAATCAGACAATATTAATCAACTGAATTACTGCTTGCATGGTAAAGAGTCCAAACGCACCACTAATTTTTTTTGGTGAGACTAACTTTTTTCTTAAATTCGACGTTTGCTTCTACCGTTCTATGTTCAGAGCATAGAATAGTTAATACATTAAATATTTGACTTAGCGATCAACCTTGTCTTGAAATGCCTAGTTCATCCTCAAATTCTGATTTTCTTCAGCAATGGCAATATGCTCTAGCCCCTTACAACTTGGGGTACAAGCTCAAACTTGCATCTCAGTTGATGTATCGAGATTTCCTAGAGCGGCTAGAACCTTACGGATTGACCCCGTTTCACTATCTTGTTTTGTGTTGTCTGTGGGAGGAAGACGGTCTTTCAACGACTGGAATCGCTGACAAGCTGAAGCAGTTGGGCGCAACGTTAACTGGGGTGGTTGATCGAATGGAGGATCGTAAGCTTGTTCAGCGAGAGCGCGATCGCGATGATCGTCGCATTGTCCGCATCTGGCTCACTGACGAAGGAAAACGACTCATGAAAGTTCTACCCTCAATCGGCGCACAAACAATTGAGAAAGCAACCACAAACATTCCAGAAGCAGACCAGGAAGCAGTTTTGAAGATACTAGATCAAATTGTTCAAAACCTGATCTAGCAATTTTAGGCTTTGGAAGTTGACCTTATGCAAATTACTTAATATATTAATTATCAATATATTTACTTTATGTGTCACACCATAGGAAAAAAATGCCAAAGTTGAGCATCAGACAGAAAAACTGGTTGTTGTCCGCGCATATTGGTTTTGCAGCCCTTTGGACAGGAACCGTCTTAAGTATGTTTCTTCTCTCGTTGAGAAATACAAAATCAACTCATGCAGAGGTACTCTACGCGCTCAACTCAGCGATTAATCTGCTCGATGACTACATTGTGATTCCCTCTGCAATGGGTTCAGTGATCACAGCAACATTTCTTTGCTGGATGACCAACTATGGATTCACTAAGTTTTACTGGGTAATGACTAAGTGGATACTGACAACTGGGTTGGTAATTTTTGGAACATTTTGGCTGTTTCCGTGGGGCAACGCCGCTGAAAAACTAGCGGCTCAAGAAGGGTTACAAGCCTTAGCCAGTCCAATATATAGCTTTGACGCTAAAGGTGTGTTGATTGGAACTGTAATTCAGGTTCTTTTGCTCTCTATCATCATTGCGATTTCGGTTCTCAAGCCGTGGGGAAGACGATCAGTGAAGGTAAATAGTCAAAACTGTAATTAATCCAAGTCAACATACACCTATGATTCAAGGGTAAAATGAGAAACGACTATATGGTTTGTAGATATGAGCCAGCATACAAGACAAATTCTTTTAAAGTTTGATGCAGTTTTTTTCTCGTCGAATTTATTTTTAGTGACCTGATTGTCAGGTATTAGAAGTTTCAAGTATGGATAATCCGTATTGGTACAGTGAAAAGCATTCACATGTGATAGATATTTCTGCTATTCGCTTAAATGCTTTTCATCTAATGAATATCTTTTTTGCTAGTCAAACTCTTGCATCTGAACATCGTTTAGATGACTCCGAAGATAACTTAGCTAATCTTTATTGTGGATTTTATAGAGCTGAAATAACGAGACTTTTAATTAATATTGCAATAAACACTAGGGTTTTTGATGATCAGATGAAATCTAGTGATCGCAAAGATAAATACCTTAGACACTGCGACAGAGTTGATACAGGAGATTACATTGGCATTTTTCAAGAGAATGAGAAAAATCAAGAAAAGTTTAAAATTCGAGAGGCTTGCAATAAGATAATTCATGCCGAAACAGTCCGACCTATTTTTGAGAGAGGTGACTTTCCTCATTATTCAATAGACGAAATAGATGACTCAGACGAAGATTATGAATGGTGGTATTTAACTGGAGAAATTGAAATGACGGGTTCAAGAATTGTTAAAGGTGAAACTGTCAACTGGTTCGTTAATCTTTTTGTTCCTCCTTACATAGAAACTGTAATTGATCTAATTTCCTTTAAAGCCGATGAATAAAATGAAGTTTAGGAATAATAAGGCGATCGCTGCATAAAAACCCGCTTGCACCCGACTGCTGATAAGTTTTTTGTTAGGATCGAGAAATTATCTGCCAAAAGAGGTATATGATATGACACTGGATGAAGTGCTTCCTGTCGTGCGAAATCTCTCTGCAACAGAAAAACTTAAACTTATTCGGATACTCGCTGAGGATTTGGATATGACTGAGGATATTTCACCGTTGGAACCCTTCAAAACCTATGACCTGCCAACTCCTTATAATAGCTTTGGCGCGGGTGCAGTTTTGATGGAAGCCCTCAAGCAGTCAGATACAAGTCAGCAATAATGTATGCGATTTAAGTATTCAACTACTAGCCCAACTCAAAACGAGTTTGATAGCCTACCGAGACTTCCATTATCACTGCGGCGAGAAGATCGAAGAATTGAAACTGTTGGTTTAGTGGATAGTGGCGCTACAGTTAATGTCTTGCCTTACGAACTCGGTCTTCAATTAGGAGGTATTTGGGACAATCGCAAAGCCATCATTCAATTAGCAGGCAATCTCAGCAATCAGCCAGCGATACCCTTCTTTGCGATCGCTCAAATCGGAGAATATTCACAAACTGAATTAGTGTTTGCATGGGTAAAGAGTCCAAACGCACCACTAATTCTTGGTCAGACTAACTTTTTTCTCGAATTCGACGTTTGTTTTTACCGTTCCAAGTTCGAGTTTGAAGTCAAACCGAAGTCGTAAACAGCCCGCTAACTATACGACTTGATATAGCCGCAACACGTTATGCCTTAATTAATTTTTCTAAAGCTTGATGCAGTTCTTTTGTCAACTCACTCACCCCAACTCTTGCTGCGTGGCGATCGCTTTGGTATTTTGCCCAACGTTGAGTCACTGATATTGGTTCACCGACTGTAATTAGCGCCTGTCGCCAACCCAAACGGGGACGCCCTGGTAGTTTTGTATTATTTTTGATCCGAGCAATCATATCAAATATTAGTAGTGCCGTTTCTGCAAATCTTTCTGCACAAGGCTCTTCCTTGACATAAGTCCCAGTAACTGCTATGAAAGTCTCTACTAACCGCATATGTCGCATTCGCAATTCTGCTTCTGCTGCTACCCAGTCTGCTAATCCCCGTTGCAAGGGTGATAAGGTATTAATATCTTCCACATCATCTCTGTAAATATAACTCCAACCTGCTTCTTCTAAACGGCGACAACGATCAATAAAATTTCCTTGTGATTGTAATCCAAAGTATTGTTCGGCAACTTGCAAAGCTATTTCTTGTAGGCGATGAAGTCTAGCGATTAACATTTGATTGGGATTGGCGATCGCTTCACCATCATAATTAATTGCAGGTAAATTCTGATGATAAAAGCGCTGATAAAATCCTTCCATCTCTGTTAATAAATGTTCCGCGAGTTGTAACAGGCGTTGATAGTAAATCTCTTCGGGATTAGCGACATCAGATGTTTCTATAGTCTGCACTACTAAACCACAGTCAGCTTCTAATTTACTCAGCAGCCAATTTAGTTTTGCCCAAGCTGGTTTCACATAGCTATACTGAATCGTAATTGGCACAATCAAAACTTCTTGTGAACGCTTGGCTTTGTGCAAATCTTCTACACACCAAAACCCAAATTGAGCCACCCCAGGTTCTAAAGGGCTAATGATGCCACTATGTCCATTGGTAGCACCTTCAGGAGCAACTGTGATCGGCATTTTTCCGTTAGCAAACAAATTTCGCGCATTTTGAATACCTAGCTTATCCAGTCGCTTACCTCGGCGAATGGGAGTTCCCCCCAAATTCGAGAAAAACCAACCTAGCCAGTCTCCCGCCCACAATAACATTCCCCGTTCATAAATGAAGTGTGAATGAATCGGGTATTGTAGGAAAATTCCTTGTTGACGCGCCACCCGTGGTACTGCCCGCGACAATAGGTATAACATACACAGTGGATCATCTACCTCTGGATGACGAAATGCCATCAAAAAGCGCACTTTACCAGCTTGGAATTGTTGATATAACTCGGCTAAAGTTTCTGCATTCTTAACTTGAATGCGGGAAATTCCAGATGGTAGCCACGGTCTGAGCCGAAATCGTAGCAAAATAGGCAGCAACCACTGGGCAAGACGGAGTACAACAGGGTTGAAGCGTTGTGGAATAAACTCTAGCCGTGATTGGGCATGTTGGATGGAATCAGGCAAGGTTGCTCTCCAGACGGTACTTCTAACAACGGTAACGAATATAGGGGCTAGAAAGTAGGGTTTACGGTGTAGGGGTGTAGGAAAATTTACAAAAATCTTTAATTGAATCCTATTGTGGTATATCTGAGCGATCGCTGGCGAATTCTGGGTCTGACACCTCGTTTACCCACAAATTGCTTGTAGAGACGTAGCAATGCTACGTCTCTACATCTGGTGGAATGACGAAAAATAAAATTTGGTAGGGTGTGTTATGGACGGAACTGTAATGGTGCGTTGCGCTGCGCGACAACAGACCCTACAAAACGGGATTTGGAGTGATTGAATAATTTGTGTGTACAAGGTTCATTTGCATCCAAAATCAGAGAAATATGAAAAAATATAAATAGCTATATGATTATTCAACGATTAAATAGTTAAATGATTTTGGTAGAAATCAACATGGCTTGGGTCTGCATCGATGGTGTGATTAGCTGATGGTCATGATGCAGATCCTTTCATCAACCTGAATAACAATTCTTTAACGCTGGCGTTGACAGTGAACTGGTAAATCTCAGCTTGCGTTTTGAGAGGAAGGAAAAAACCAATGAGTAATAATCTAGCGATTAAGCTTCGTACCGGAACCCAAACATCCCATACAGCAGCAGAAAACGTCGGATTTATGAAGTGTTTTCTCAAAGGGGTTGTAGATAGAAACTGCTTTGCCAAATTTTTAGGTAACTTGTATTACGTCTACAGTCAACTAGAAACAGAAATAGAAAAACATCGAGATCATCCCATAATCGGCAATATTTATTTCCCAGAACTAAATCGCCAAGCTGCTTTAGAGAAAGATATGGAATTTTACTATGGGAAAGAATGGCGAACTTGTGTAAAACCATCTCCCGTCGCTCAAAGTTATATTGCTCGAATTCGAGAATTATCTGCAACCGCACCTGAGTTATTAATCGGACACGCATACACCCGCTACATGGGCGATCTTTCCGGTGGTCAAATGTTACAGAAAATTGCTCAGTCAGTCTTAAAGCTTGAGGGTTATCAAGGTACGTCTTTTTATAATTTTGACCAAATTCCAGACAAAAAAGCTTTTAAAGACAAATATCGTCAAGCATTAGACACATTAACAATTGACGATACTACAGCCGAAAAAATTGTTGCAGAAGCAAATAATTCCTTCGGATTCAATATGAAAATGGCTCAAGAACTAGAAGGAAATTTAATTCAAGCAATTGGACAAGTTTTGTTTAATTCCCTAACACGTAGTCATAACACTGGTAGCACCGAAGTAGTTATCAATTGAACACTGAAAGACTATTTATAAAGTAAATCTTAAGTAGGGTGTGTTATGGCTTCAGCCTAACACACCAGTTATTGGCGATGCGTTAGGCGCTTTTATGAGCTAAATTTTTCACGAAAAACATTATAAAAGCGCCTAACACACCCTACAGT
>NZ_JBHFLM010000115.1:0-14655 GCF_041928655.1 Pelatocladus sp. BLCC-F211
TGACGCTGTTTGGAGTTCTTCCCCAATCTTCCTGGGATATCTGCTCTAGCTGATTGGCGCACTTGTGTTCCATTCCACTTAATTTATCAGATTTTGAGCTTCATTTTTGGCTATCTCTCTTCTACCCCCTGAACGGTTACAAGAAAAGTTTGTGAGAAATCAAAAATTTCGTCACAAACAGAACAACACACAAGCAATATATAAAATATTTGATTTTTGATTCCTACTGATTAGCGAAAATTACGTTCTGACACTAATACCTCAGCTACCAATCTTGGTAAATCTGTCAGATCAGCGTATCCTTCTGAACCGCGAATCGGAGAAATAAATGTATAGTCTGGATCACATTCTCCAGTGTCATAAACTTGCATATACCATCGATCAGGAAATCCCTCTATGGCTATTTCTACAATGTACCAACTCATGCCAATCAGACGAGAATTCACAATGACAAACCACTCTCTATCTGCTTCTAGAACATTCCACTCAGCCATCAGAAATTCTAAAGCGATTTGTCCTGCGTCAGTTGCAGTCAATAACATCTTTACTCCTTAGCTGGTACTTCAGGAATTTCAGGATATAACCCTAGTTGTTTCGATAATTCACGCGCAATATGAATTAAAAACTTTGCTCCTTCATCATTACCTTGATGTGCAAATACAGCAGCAACTTGTAGTATTGTTTGTATAAAACCAGCATCAAGTAATTCTGGATGAGTTTCTAAAACTTCTGGTTCCTGACCATTAGGACAGCTAAGTAACTGATCAATCAAATCAAAGTATAGATTTTGGCGTTCTTCCGTAATTGTCATATTTTATTGCGCGTTCCTTATTGTTCGATACTTTCTTGCCATAACCTTTCTAGCTTATCTACTTGTTGTTGAAAAACTGTAGCGCGATAAACAAGATACCTGTCATATAAAAAAGAGAATATTCCCAAACCTATAGGTAATAACAAAAAGAACCATTTCAAGCAATCAACAACTTTATATAGTCGAGTAGGAGTGAGCAAGATATGCAGAAAATTGGCGTCAAAAAGTTTAATGGTAGCTGCATCTTGAGCAAAATTTTGACAGTCTTGTTCAAGAGTTAATAAATTAGTATTTTGGTTGCCAAAGATACTAAATACACCTGCTTGTATTTGCTCTACTTTACAACTTAAATGCTGTATTTCGACTAGCTGCATATGCTGCTCCCAAACCACACTCAACACTACTAGCTCAGGTGAAAGCACTATTAAAGTCAGTAAACAAACAATGAGAAATTTGGAAATTTGTAGTCTCATTTTGGCTCTCCCTTGCTAGGCAGTATGCACCCGGTGAGACGGTACCTTTTTGTCTTGATTTACCCTGTATAATAATTAAGGTATGAACACCCAAAAGTTAAGCCCTATCAAGTTATCAATTATCAGTTATCAATGAACTTACAAATGTGAAAACTGATAATCAGCAGGAATTAAATAGTAACTATAGTAACTATTGTTGGACAAAACTGAATATTTGTCAGAGAACTTACACATTCAAAGCCGCTCATATTTTAGTTCATCTTGCTTGTAGATGTGAGGGCTTAAGAAGTCCCCCCCTTTGCAGGGGGGGGTAGAGGGGAATCTCTGCGTAAATCCTATAGGTTTTATAGCAGCTGGCTTAGTCGAGAACAGTTGTTTGCAGCCGGATCAAGATTATTAAATTAATTAAGTTTGTACTCAAAGCTGATAATTCCCATCGCAGCAGTATTCAAAAAATTTTTTGGGGTATGGGTACTAGTATTTTGAGGTATAGGGACTCGCATTTTTCAGCTAAGGTGCTGGAATTGATGTACTCAATCACTATTTATGGAAATCAAAGCTCAAGAGTCAAAAATCAAAAGCCAAAACTCTGAATTTAATTTTGATGGCTAGTACTCACCCTCAAACTATTGAAAATTGTGCAAAATTTTAGTAATAAAAAAGTCAGATTTTCCAGAAAATATTACTAAGTAAATATACATTGGATGAACATTAAAAATATAGAAACATTATATAATTTTATTTTTAAGAATTTTGGCACAAAAAATTAAAACTATCATTAAAAATTACAGAAATAAACTAAATTCACTTTTAAGATTGTTGGTCATTGGTCATTTGTCATTGGTCATTGGGAAGAGACTTGTTAAATAATTCTCCCGTGTCTCCCTTGTCTCCCTTCCCTTATCCCCGATCCCCGATCCCCGATCCCCAATCCCCAATTAGGAGCTTTATTCATGCGAATTGCTGGTGATGTTACTGAATTAATTGGACGTACTCCGTTAGTTCAACTGAATAAAATTCCCCAAACTGAGGGATGTGTGGGCAGAATTGTGATTAAGCTCGAAGGAATGAATCCGGCTGCTTCTGTGAAAGATCGGATTGCTGCAAGTATGATTACAGCAGCAGAAATTGCTGGATTGATTGCACCAGGAAAAAGTATTTTAGTAGAGCCAACATCTGGAAACACGGGAATTGGACTGGCGATGGTAGCGGCGGCGCGTGGTTATGGTTTAATTTTGACTATGCCTGAAACTATGAGTATAGAACGACGGGCGATGTTAAAAGCTTATGGTGCGGCTGTGGAGTTGACGCCAGGAACAGAAGGAATGCTGGGAGCAATTCGCAAAGCCGAAGAAATTGTGGCTAATACTCCCAATGCTTATATGCTGCAACAGTTCCGCAATCCAGCCAACCCCAAAATTCACCGCGAAACCACCGCCGAAGAAATTTGGACAGATACAGATGGACAAGTAGATATTGTTGTCGCTGGGGTGGGTACTGGCGGAACAATTACGGGTATTGCTGAAGTGATTCAAACACGTAAACCGAGTTTTCAAGCGATCGCAGTTGAACCAAAAAATAGTCCTGTCATTTCTGGTGGAGAACCAGGATCACATAAAATTCAAGGTATTGGCGCGGGTTTTATTCCTGAAGTTCTCCGCACAGATTTAATAAATGAAGTGATCGCAGTCAGTGATGAAGAAGCGATCGCATTTGGGCGACGTTTGGCGAGGGAAGAAGGTTTATTATCTGGTATTTCTTCGGGTGCAAATTTGTGTGCGGCGATACAAGTAGCCAAGCGCCGGGAAAATGCTGGGAAGTTGATTGTGGTGATTCAACCTTCTTTTGGGGAGCGTTATTTGAGTACGCCGATGTTTCAAGATTTGTAAGATTATGCCCACACCACCAATCAAATATACAACCTGATTTTTGTTAAATTTAGGTGGCATTATCAATTTACTATTCATTAGATAAAATTTCCGCTTAACTTATTCCTTTAGTTAGAAGTTTAGCTGATGTTAATTAATTAACTTATTGGTTGAAGTGTCCATTTTCATTAATCTTAATTTTATTTGAATTTCCAATAGCAAACAGTTGTTATATGGGAATTTTTGGCAAACACAGAAACAAATAAGGTTATGGAAATTTATCATTAATCTTGGTTTATTGATAAGAATAAATACCCCGAAAGGAGCGATTTTATCCTTAAGGGGCAGAGTGAGGTATGACTTAAATGTTTCTCTTCTTCCAAGACAAATATTAATTTGATTACAAAACCTTTGTATCTATCTATAGATTTATTTAGCAATGATTCAGTGTCAAGTAATCTTGTGATGATAGATACAACTTAATATATTTTGATGTATATCACTTGACGTATTTAATATTTATGATAATAACAAATAATTTGTTTAGCAAAAACATTGAATTTGATCAATGATTGAACTTGATTGAACTCACTGTAGATTTACCTTTTCTGAGATTTTGTGCTTGGCGATCGCCATTAAATAATATAGCGATCGCATTCAAGAATAGTGCAATCATACACCTGTATTTTTTTAGATATAGTCCTTCTGTATTTATAGTCAATTATTAATGTTTGGTATCTAGTGGGTTTGTAGTGTAGACGCGGTAGCGGCTCTGTAGGGTAGGGTACGCTACCGCGCTACGCTCATTGAGGACTAAAGTCCTCACTACAAACTTTTACAAGAGGTCTAGTGTATAAAACTTTCATCAGCTTACCCAAAATTTGGGTATTACTGGGGTTTTTTCTTTGCCTATATATAGTACAATTGTTCTAGATAATAAATTTATTTTCAAACTTTCATTACTTGAAGGTGATGGTGCGTGTACGGGTAGCCACTACTCAATTGATTAGCACCTCATGAATGCGATCGCCTGTGTGATTTTCTGGTGACTAAAGGCGATGGATTTATTGTGCGTACCAGTAAGTTTTTATCAGGTCAATATTATGATGACACAAGTACAGAGTGTAATTGCTTTATCAGAGTTTGGGAAATACGTTGAAGAAAAAGCAAATGACTCCAACAGCGTTGCTGGTGAAAAATTTCAAGTGCTTTCGCTTGCTGATGTCACCAAAACAATTTTGCATCATGCTTTTTGGTTAGCCGACCAAAAACAGAAGCTTTCCCAAAAAGAGTATAAAAAACTACTAATTGACCAGGGCTGGAAAGGTGAGGAAAAAAAATATCTGAAAATTGCTGCGGTATTTAGTAAGTTTTCGCCCCAGGATTTAGCACAAGTTGAGCCATTGACTGTCTATCAGTTAGCAAACAATAGTAATAAATATAAGCCAGTTATAGATGCTTTGTTAGATATAACTACAATTACCCAAGAAGCTGTACGTTCCTTAGTTAAGCAACGGCGCACTCCCAGACAATCAAAACCTGAAAAACCGAGTATCTGGCGACGAACAAAGAATGGTGGACGCTATTGTCAAATTCCACCGATTCATTCTGAGTATGAACACACAGGTGTCACTCTACAAAAGATGATGGATTCTGAAGGATTAACTGCACAACAAATAGTGTCAGAAGCGATCGCTTTACGACAAGCATATAAGGAAGGGCGGTTAGTGTTGCTTAAAGAAGGAGAAGCTTAAAAGCTTGTTGATCGATATTTTAGTACTTCTACTAATTTTTCAATATGTTTTTGATCATGAGTTGCCATGAGAGAAATTCGGATTCTACTTGTAGGAACGGTAGGAGGACGAATCGCAGGAGCAAATATACTAGCAGATTTGAGTTGCTTTGCTGCTTGGAGTGCGTCTTTGGCGCTCGCAAATTGTAAGCAAATAATCGGTGATTCTGAAGGGAGTAATTTGAGATTAGGTAAATGTTGTTGAATTAACTTTTTTAAGTAATCGACATTTTTCCATAATTGAGCGCGGCGTTGTGGTTCTTGTTTAACTATATTAATTGCTGTTAAGGCTGCGGCTGTATCTGCGGGTGAAAGAGCAGTAGTATAGATCCAACTTGAGGCGCGATTTCGTAAATAGTCAATTAGGCTTGCACTTCCAGCAATATATCCGCCTAAGCTACCCAAAGCTTTACTCAATGTTCCCATTTGTACTAATTGCTTACCAGTACAGCCGAAATACTCAACGCACCCTGCACCTGTTTTTCCTAGAACTCCAGTACCATGAGCTTCATCGACTAGTAGCATACAGCTAAATTCTTCTGCCAGATTTACCAGTGCAGGTAAAGGACACAAATCTCCATCCATACTAAAGACGCTATCTGTTGCGATTAAACAGCGTCGATAATTTTGACGCGATCGCTTTAATTCGGTTTTCACAGCTTCCACATCACAGTGAGGATATTCAAAAATTGCTGCACCACTGAGAATTGCTCCATTTCTGAGGCTGGAGTGATTATACTGGTCAGCTAATATTAAATCTCGCTTCCCTACTAAAGCTGTAATTGCACCCAAATTTGCTAGATATCCTGAACTAAAGACTATAGCGTCTTCTGTTTGCTTCAGAGATGCGATCGCTCTTTCTAGTTCTCTGTGTAATTCCCTGTGTCCACTGAGTAATCGCGAACCAGTACTACCTGTACCAAATTCTTGGACAGCAGCAGTCGCCGCCGCAATCAAACGTGGATCACTAGCTAATCCCAAGTAATCATTACTAGCAAAATTGATTACCTCCTGTCCTTCCAATAATACCGTCGCACCACAGCAACCGTTTATTGTTTGTACCGAACGATACCAGTCTGCACGGTGAATTGTTGCCAGAGATTGTTCTATCCAAGCGTAGGGATCGGACATTGGGGATTGGGGAAAAGGGGGAAAACTAACTAATTGTAAAAGGATAAAAAAGTTATACAATTTAAAAGCTTGTAAGTCCTATATTTACGTTCAAGTTTATCCAAGCCTCAAAAAATAATGTAGCAACAATGCCTCAAATTATATAGTTCTGTGGATATGTGCGATCGCGGGAATATATGTTATCCCTTTGATTTTCGGTCAAGACGGAAACTGCTACAGGCTGCGCGAAACACGCAAACGTCAAGACGGATGTTGCTGCAAAGAAGACGGAAGTTACTACAGGGAAAGTAAATAATGATCGCCTGTTTTCAGAAGTGCATTGTTTGACTTTTGTAAGCATCGGCGATTGGGGAAGGTAGGGGTCCCCTTTGGGGATAAGGGGCAGGTGGGGTTCCTTCTGGGAATAAGAGGTAATGGGGATTGGAAGGAATAAAACTAAATAAAACGAATAACTAAATAATAACTAAATAATAAGAATAATTCTTGACCATTGACCATTGACAAATGACCATTGACCAATGACTAATAACTACATTCACTACTACTAAGATGGGCGATCGCTTGTCTGAGCCATTCTTCTAGGTGTGCGTCTTTTGGTAGTCCAATGTCTTCACTGACTACGTGTAAGGCGTGGCTAACTTCGTTGGGGGTGTAACCCAAGGCGAGGAGAGTCATTTGCACTTCTTCGAGAATTCCTGGTGCTGGGCCGCCTGTAGCGACGAAAAAGCCTGCTGTTTTGCGCCATTCGATTAATTTGCTTTTCAGTTCTAAACAAATGCGTTCTGCGGTTTTTTTGCCGACACCAGGCGCTTGAATCAACAATTGGATATTAGCAGTAATAATCGTCTGGACTAATTCTGGGAGTTCCAAAGTGTCGAGTAAGGCGATCGCTAAAGCCGCACCAATTCCACTCACACTCAGCAAATGACGAAATACATCCCGCTCTGCTGGGGAACCAAAACCGTACAGAAACGGTACTTCCTCGCGAATTTGGTAATGGGTAAATACTTGTACTTCACCTCCCGATTCTGGTAGCTGCTGTGCTAACCGCGCCGGAATTTGTAAATCGTAACCAATTCCGTTGACTTCGAGAGTCAGGATATGGCGATTTCCACTATGTTTTTGAATGCCAGCAACGATGCCTTTGAGATAACTAATCATTTTATTCTATCAATCCAAAATAAGTTAAACCTTCAAGTATACCACCTGCACAGGCATTTTGTGCCAAATAGCGGTGGTTAGCGGGATTTTCATTGTGCCACTGGAGTAACTCATCACGAGCATTCCCAACTATAATCCCTCGTTCATTGCCTGTTGCGAATAAAGCAATATCATTACCAGAATCACCACAGACAACAGTTTGTTCTGCTACAAATTTCCATTTTTGGCGAAGAAACTGTACTGCCTGACCTTTATCGCTCCTGCGAGGCACAATGTCAAGGTCTATACCACTGCTGTAGATTAACTTTACATTTAAATTAGATTTGAGCAACTCCGACTCTAGTTTTGGTAAAACAGTTACAGATACCTCCTGTTCTAGAAAAAAACTCACTTTAAAAGGACGCTGTTCCGAATCTGGCTGTAGTTTTAACTCAGAAAAATCCGCAGTTATAGATAATACCAAATCTCTTTCCCATCCCGGTGAAAGTATTGTTGCCCAAGTTGAGTCCGGGCGATCGCTACCATCCAAGTATATTTCTGTTCCCACAGATAAAATCAAGCCATCAGGTTTGAGAAGATTTTTTTCTTGTTGAAGTTCGCGGTACAGAACAGGCGATCGCCCTGTAGCATAAACAATCTTTGTACCATGTTCTTGACGATGTTTTTGCAGGCGATCGTTTAATACCAACAGCGCTTGATCATCGCCTACCAGAGTATGATCTAAATCAGTTACAAACAAAAATTCAGTCACGGCAACCTCTTGATGTCAACTTCACCATCAAAAGTGTATGCCGTTTTTGCACCAGAGCGATCGCTCTGGTGAGTTAGCTTGCAGCGCTTTTACACAGATTTTTTTCTGTTCCCCGTTCCCTGTTCCCTGTTCCCCGTTTCCCGTTCCCTACAAACAAGCAAACTTATCTGTTGCAGCAATCAAAGCACTCGTAATTCCTGGTTCACTCATTGAATGTCCTGCATCAGGAATAACAATAAATTCTGCTTCTGGCCAGGCGCGATGTAATTCCCAAGCTGATATCATCGGGCAAACTACATCATAACGCCCTTGTACAATTACTGCTGGAATTTTACGGATGCGTTCAACATTTAAAAGTAAATAATCTTCTGGTTCAAAAAAACCTTTGTTGATAAAATAATGACACTCAATTCGTGCAAAAGCATCGGCAAATTCATTTTCACCAAACTTTTCCATTAACTCTGGATCTGGGAATAATCTGCTAGTACTTGCTTCCCAAATTGACCAAGCACGGGCAGCTTCTAGCCTAATTTGCATATCTGGACTTGTCAAGCGTTGGTAATATGCTGTTAGCAAATCGCCACGTTCTGCTACAGGAATTGGTTTAAGATACTCTTCCCAAGCATCAGGAAAAATATAACTTGCTCCCTCTTGATAGAACCAGCGTAATTCTTTTTGCCGTAGCATAAAAATGCCACGCAAAATTAGCCCACTACAGCGTTGAGGATGAGTTTCACTGTAGGCTAATGAAAGATTACTTCCCCAACTACCACCAAAGACAACCCATTTTTCAATACCTAAATGTTCTCGCAGTTTTTCAATATCATTGACTAAATCCCATGTGGTATTTTCTCGCAGTTCAGCATGGGGTGTACTTTTTCCACAACCGCGTTGATCAAACATAATCAATCGCCATTTTTCTGGATGAAAATATTGGCGATAAAATGGTGGACAACCTCCACCAGGGCCACCATGTAGTAAAACAATCGGTTTCCCTTGGGGATTACCAGACTCTTCAAAATAAATAGTATGGATGTCTGAGACTTGTAATTTGCCTTCGTTATAAGGCTCAATTGGTGGATAAAGTTCTCGCATTTTAAAAATATTGATTGTTGATTGTTGGTGGTTGGTAGCGTAACAAGTCAAAAGTTAAAAAATGTCTGTAACTCGGAAAGCGATCGCATACTCAATCTGTCATTAATCGTTGTCGCAATACTAACCCTAATCTGGCGACAAGCATCATCAGCATACCTTTGACCCAGCAAACTTTGGTTTCTGAGTCGTAAATCAAGCATCCATCCCGTAGGGTGCGTTGTCGCAAAGCGCAACGCACCATAATCCCAAACATCCCAAATATTTAGATGCCAGATCAACCTCATTGCTGATACTGCACGAGTGAGGTTGCTTATGTAGTTGCACAGCTTAGTCTCTTACTTCCTCAATTTCTTGAAAAATATCCTCATCATCTTCAATTTCATCAGATTCCTCTTCGTCATCCTCAGAAGAATCAAGCAAATCTCGAACTTCAGCAAAGGAGTCATCTGATTCAGAAGATTGCTTTATCTGCTCATCAATGAATTCAACTTCAGGTAATATCACATGAAACTCTTTTCTCCAATTGGAAATCAAAGTTTCATTCCAGTTGACCTCGTTACTGACATCATCTTTAGTACGTTTTATCAATTCCCTCACACCATCAGAGGAGTTAGACAATATCATTCTGACAAGTTCTATACATTTCTCATCTCCAGATCCCGTAGTTATTATGGTTCGGTTTTCATTGGTTCGCACTAGAACATTAGACCAATGAGATTGATCTCGGCTGAAAAAGCCATCTTTATCCATTTTAGTAATACTAAGCGAGATGGCATTAAGAATTGCTGGGATACGATACTCTGCACTTATCCTGAGCAAAAACCTTGAGACAGCAAAAAAAAGAATTTTTTGTCCTAGAACAGTATACAAAATGCTGGAATCTCGTAATTTCTTTATACTTGCTTTTTGGCTTGTACTTAATCGAGGTTGCTCCGGTTGAATAGGAATATTTATACCTACGTAGTTAATCTGTGATACCCAGTCCTTGAATGGCTGAAGTTCAGTAAAAAACCACTTAAGCAATGCTTTTGTGCCTATTTCAGAAAGTTTAGGATGAGACTCGTAATAAGTTTCCAGAGCCATATTACGCTCAGTTGGTGAATTGAATGATTTTTTTAAAGCTTGCTTGGGATAATCTTTCAATAGTTCAATAGTACATTGGCTCACCAAATCTAGAGTCGTTAGGTAAGGTTCTGATTGATTTAAGCTTCTTGATTTGGAAGACCATTTAACAAATCTATCTTCAAGTACTCCTTCCTCTAAAAGTTTTCTAGGAATGAATGCTGATATTTTACTGTCATCAAGCAATAGTTGAGTTTGTTTATCTATTGATTTTGCAGTCTTGTTTATAACTGTAAATATATTGCGAGTTGCTTTGATTATCTCATCTCTTACAGTTTCGCTTAAGTCTGCATGACCAACCCTACCAAGATTACCAAATACTAGATAAACGACTGGTATGTCAAAGGTTTCAGAGCAATTGTAATTTTCTGTTTTTTGTTGAAGGGTTAAAGACTCTTTTCCAGTATGTACATTCCAATATCTCTTTAATGAAAGAAGTCTATGTTGACCATCAATTACAATTCTAGCTACGTTCTTATATAACTTTAAATTGACCCATTTCTCGACCTTTTTTCCCTGACTACTAACTGTAGAAAAGTCCCAAAACTCTCTTTGCTCATTCGAGTTGGGTAAAAGTACGACTACAATTGAATTAAAAAAGCGAATTCCACCCTGCGCTAGGTAAGAAAATATTTCTGTATTTGCTCTGTTTTCATCTAATTTTCTCTGAACTCGTTCAGAGAAACTCCAACTGCCTTGAATTTCATCAGCAAATCTAATGTTTTCAACTGCATCACTTTGGTCAAGAGTTGTTATAAAGTACCTAACCTCACCAAACTCACCACTGATTGCCTTATATTCAATAGTCTCTGGAGACTGATTATCTAATTCCATTTTCTAACTCCTCTGTGTATTAAACTTAGGCTGACATAGTTGAATTAATAAACTTTCTAACTCTCTAGAAATGTTTTTTGGGCAAGGTAAACAAATGAATAAAAATTCATCATTGGGTCTTAAGTTTGCGTACTTTGAGAAAAAACCATCGTCTCGCTCCAAATGCTGAAGAAATCTATCTCTCAAGTTGCTTGCAGTGCCAATGTAATCTGGTCGTTGGAGGATGCTACATGAGATTAGGAGATTTTTTAAGATTCTTCGTTCTTTAGGCTGAGAAATAGCTTTGATAAATTGATCCATTTTTTGAGACAAACCAACTGGCTCTCCACAAGTATCGACAATGAACTTACTTTTATTATCTGTCTCAGAAAACTTTGTTTTAAATACTGTATTTTTTATACGAGTATCTATATAGTCAGATAAATTGTTTTCTAAAAAATCAAACGCATGATATAAAGCATAAATTCCTGAAGTTTCAGGAAGATAATTTGCAGCAGATATAGTTGCTGTTACTACGGTAAAATTCTTGAAAAAGTTGTCGTGAACTGTTTCTTCCATAGATATAAATTACAAAAAAATATCTCAAAAAGCTCAATTTATGAACTTTATAAATTATTTTGCCAGTAATCAACAATAGAAAAAATTACTTTGAGTAATCATCACAATCTTTTAAGAGATCATGCAATAAGTTACCCCTCCATTAGCATAGGCTTCTGGTTATACAGGACATACTAGACATAATTATTACATAGTATTAAAGCTTTTTGCTATCAAAGATTTTAATGAACACGTCTGTAATTTTGACATTAAAAATTGTAAAAATTTTAATACGTAGATGTTTTGTGATAAAAAACTAAAATTTGGCATAACAAGTTGTAAGGTGCGTTGTGCAAACGACAACGCACCTTACCAAAAATTTTAATATTTAGCAAACTTACCCAAATTTTCCTGTCGCCATTTGGTGTCTAATTTGCGATTTGTTCGTAACTCTAACACCCTAATGCCACTGGTAGGTAGGGGGTTTAATTTTGTTTGCAATTGTTGCCAGTTAGTAATCAATTCATGTTCCACGCCATAGGTAGCACATAATTGGGCAAAATCAATATCTTGGGGTGTGGCAAAAAATTCTTCAAATGGTGGTTCAAATTTAGCAATAGGTAACATTTCAAAAATGCCGCCACCATTATTGTTCACTAATATAATTGTTAAATGTCCAACAAATTTATTTCTGATTAAAAAGGCATTTGTATCATGCAATAATGCCAAATCTCCAGTTAACATAACGCTGCTTTGATGACGATGGGCAATTCCTAAAGCAGTAGATAATGTCCCATCTATGCCATTTGCA
This sequence comes from Pelatocladus sp. BLCC-F211, assembly GCF_041928655.1. Classification (NCBI taxonomy): domain Bacteria; kingdom Bacillati; phylum Cyanobacteriota; class Cyanophyceae; order Nostocales; family Hapalosiphonaceae; genus Pelatocladus; species Pelatocladus sp. BLCC-F211. The sequence continues at coordinate 12,387 of NZ_JBHFLM010000115.1, forward strand.
CCTCGGTTAAAAAAGGGTCGTATACCAGAGTGATTGGGTTGCCAAAAATATTCTACATCTCGCACAGGCATACTATTGGCAATAAATAAAGGTGTTTCTGGCGGTAAAGTTTGGGAAAGTAACCAAGCAATTTTACTTTCTAATAAATCGTCTATATTTTTAAAAGTATGATCAACTGTTGTTCTAACTTTTGCCTCTAGTTGAGTCCATAGTTCGAGATAAGAAAATACATCAACGTGGGGACGTGGTGACACAGAAAATGAGTTAAATATTTCATTCAGTTGTTCTACACTCAGGCGTAAATGAACTGTCCGAGCGTGGAGAGGATCAAGATTTTGGTCACTGGAGTCTATCACCCAACGTCTAGCAGCAGTGGTTTTTAGCCAATTACGCAGTACTGGACTAGTGGGCATTTCACCGATTTGAATTACTATTTCTGGTGTCAGCTGTGTTGCTAGTTGCTGATTCCGCAATATCAGGTCATAAGTAGAAATAATGTGAGGATTAATACTAGCATGATTTCTGACAGGAGATAATCCTTCGGCTAAGACTGGAAATTGTAAGGTTTGGGCAAGTTGGGCGATCGCTTGACAATATTCCTGTTGCTGTTGTGGTTGGGCGACTCCGGCTATAATTATTCCCCGTTCACAGTTTTGCCAATCATCAAGGGGAAGAGATGGGGTGAGAGGAAAATGGAGTGGTGGAGAGAATTGTGTGATGTTACCAAAAAATTCTTCTGGATGAAATTCTGACTGTAAAGACGCAAAATTTTGCCTATCTACATTTGCTTCAGGAATTGGTGCGAGGGGGTCGCGAAACGGTATATTTAGGTGTACAGGGCCAGGAACAGGATAGAGCGATCGTTCCCAAGCATAAACCATTGTTTGCCGTAGATAGGCTAGCATCCCCATATCTGCTACAGGTACAGCTAATTCTGTTTGCCAGTTGGGGTAATTGCCATATAGTTTTAACTGGTCTATGGTTTGTCCAGAGTGGCAATCTCGTAACTCTGGTGGTCTGTCGGCGGTTAAAAGTAGCAGTGGTACACGAGTTTGTTTCGCCTCAATGACTGCTGGATAAAAATTCGCCCCCGCCGTCCCGGAGGTACAAACAATAGCTGTGGGTAATCCTGTTGCTTTCGCTCTTCCTAACGCAAAAAAAGCTGCGGAACGTTCATCGAGAATCGAAATAACATCAATTTCTGGTGTTTTTTGGGCAAAAGCGACTGCTAATGGTGTGGAACGCGAACCAGGACAAATTACAGCAGTTGTTAACCCCAAGTGCTGCAATGTCTGTGTCAACACGGTAGCCCAAAGTTCATTTGTATTTCGGAAACCAATTAGCATGATGGAATCGGGAATCGGGGATCGGGGATTGGGGATCGGGGATCGGGAATCGGGAATCGGGGACAAGGAGGACAAGGGAGACAAAGGGGAATTTCTCTTTCCTGTTCCCTGTTCCCTGTTCCCTGTTCCCCTTTCCCCGATGACAAATGACCATTGACCAACCATCAACAATATATGACTTGTTTTACAATCCTATAGGCAAAATTCACTCTTTTATTTTTATATGGACTGTATTGATGTTACGGGAATTCGTGCTTATGGCTACACTGGGTATCTACCAGAGGAACAGGTGCTAGGACAATGGTTTGAGGTGGATGTGAAGTTATGGTTGGATCTCACCTCAGCAGCCAAAACTGATGCGATCGCAGATACTGTAGACTACCGTCAAGTGATTAATTTGGTTCAACATCTAATTAAAACCTCAAAGTTTGCTTTGATTGAAAGATTGGTAGCTGTAATTGCAGATTCTATTTTGCAAGAGTGCGATCGCCTGACGCAAGTTCAAGTCACCCTCAGTAAACCTGCTGCACCCATCCCAGACTTTGGTGGTAAAATCAGCATTTGTGTGACTAGAACCAGGTAATTGGAAGAGAGACAAGGGAAGGGGGACAAGGGAAGGGGGAGAAGAGGAAAAAGCAATTCAAAAGACTTTTGACTTCCCTTTGGTGGGACGCTCTTAAGATGATATTTATACCAAAATATGTCTTATATACAAATCCTCAATTTCTTAGAAAAGTTGGGGATTTGTGCGTTTAAAATTTCATAAATCTAGATCAAATAGGTAGGACTTACGCAAAATCATGAAAAAACTAACCACATAGACGCGCTTTACTCGGCTACCTTTGGTAGGCGCGTTAGCGACAGGCGTGCAAGTAGACAGGGAGTGTCGAAGCGCAGGGTAGGACACAAAGGACACTAAGAAA
>NZ_JBHFLM010000116.1:0-39336 GCF_041928655.1 Pelatocladus sp. BLCC-F211
GCACGGGAGATTTGCTCGTTTCCTCCATCTCCCCTTCCCTCGCCTCCGGCATTGGTCAGGGAAGTGTCGTCAACTTGCACGCATTCTTCCCGACGCTCATGCAACGCAATTGAGCGCGGGGCTGCTGCTGCCAAAGCTCAATCAAGGATTTTTCTTCATTCCACCAGATGTAAAGACGCGAAATTTCGCGTCTCTACATACCAATTTGTGGGTAATTGGTCAATGCAAAATCGAAAATCCAAAATCTAAAATTGAGTGACTGCTAAAGCGCCAGCGATCGCCGAAGCAACGAGGGAAGCAAAAGCAGTATTAAATAACCACCACGCTGCATCTGCTACAGCTTTTCTCATTTCTCTTGCTTGCTTTTTGGTTTGTTCTTTGAGTGTAGCAAGACGTTTGTTAACTTCTTGTTGGATACGTTCAGCGCGCTGGAGGATGCTATCTCTTGTCGCTTCGATGCGGTCGATAATCTGATTAGCTTGTTCTGGGGAAATATCCTCACGAGAACTGAGAATCGCAACTAGGGTATCACGATCAAATTGACTGAGGCGATCGCGTAACGCTTCCAATCCCACTTGGGGATCATCAAACAATTTGGCAAAGTCTTGCTGAATCGCTTCATAATTTAGTTCGGGACGATCCAGAGAATTAAGATAGTTGCGGACTCTAGCAAAAATTCCATCAACTATTGATTGTAATCTATGCTGGAGTTGCTGGTATTGTTCGACTATCGAGTTGCGAACAGATTCGATTTGATCCACAATTCGGTTAGCTTCAGCTTCTGAAATATCCTCACGTTGGGATAGTAGCGCCACAAGTGTTGAACGATCAAACTTGGTTAGGCGATCACTTAAACTCCCAACTCCTGTGCGGGGATCATGCAGCAATAATTGTAAATCTCGTTTGATACCCTCCGGGTTGAGTTCTTCTTTATTAGTGTTCCGCAGGTAGTTTTCGAGATTAGCTTCAAAATCCAGAACTTGTTTAGTAGTACGGCTTGCCAAGCGTCGTGGCGCTCTGACAATATTACCAATGGCTTGTTGTACTTGGTCAATAATACGATTGACATCTTCTTCACTCAAGTCTCCTCGCTGAGTCAGCAATTTGACTAAAGTTTCTCGATCCACCTGCGAAAGGCGATCGCGTAAAGCCAAAGCACCCTCTTGGGGATTTTCGAGTAATTTTTCTAAATCTCGCTGGATACTTTCTGGGTTGAGTTCTTCTAAATTAGTATTGCGAAGATATTGGGCGATCGCTCTTGCTGTTTGTGCGTATTGTTCTTTTGCTTGATCAGCTAATTTTTGCGGTGCTTGCAGGATATTATCGCGTACTTGTTCCAAATTATCAAGGATTTGGTTGATCTGCTGTTCACTCAAATCTTGGCGTTGACTCAGTAATTTTACTAGTGTATCGCGGTCAAATTGTGATAATCTTGCCCGTAAAGCCGAGATTCCTGCTTGTGGATCTTCCAGCAGCGTTCTAAAATCGCGCTTGATATCTTCTGGATTGAGTTCCTCTTTGTTGGTGTTCCGCAGATAATCTTCTACCCTTTGTTGCAGTTGTTCAGCTTGTGTTCTGGCTTGTTCTTGCAGTTCTGTAGCCCGATTCAAAACGCGATCGCGAGTACTTTCGAGTTGATCAACAATATTATTTGCTTCCTCTTCACTAATATCTTCACGTTTCTGGAGTAGCTGCACCAATGTATCACGATTGAATGGGGAAAGGCGCTGACTTAATTCTTCAAAACCAGCTTCTGGATCTGCCAATAACGTTGTAAAATCTCGCTCAATAGCTTCTGGATTTAGTTCTTCTTTACTCGTAGAACGCAGATAATTTTCAATCCGCGTACGGATATCTTGGGATTTTTCCCGTGTTTCTGCTTGACGGACTGTTTCTAAAACTTCCTGGCGAATATTTTCCAGTTGTTCAGAGATTTCCTTGATTCTTGCTTCACTGATATCATCGCGTCTTGAAAGCAAACTAGTCAGATATTCCGGATTAATTTCCTCTAATTCACGGCGGATTGTTGTAGGATCTGCATTTGGATCAGTGATGACTTCTTTAAATTCATCTGTGATCGTAATACGATTGAAATGCCAGGGTAAAGAATAGAGAATGTAATCTTCTACATCTGCCTTAATAGTATTGTAAGGTAGTCTTGGTAATCTTTGAGCTATTTGTTCGTTTGCTTGATCTCTGAGTTGTTTTAATTGGGAAGTTATTTTCTCAACATCAACTTCCTGAACTTTGTCTTTTAAATCTTCCAGTTGATGGCTGATTTTATCCACATCTATTTGGGAAAAATCTACCCTGTTGATCACAGCAGGTACAGCAGCAGTTAAGCCATATTGAATAGCTTGCTTAATTACACCATTACCTTGCTTTCCATTACCTCCACCTGCTGTCACCAATTCCTGAATTCGTTCACCCAAATTCTCAGATTTCAATTCTTCCGAACTCGCTTGTTTGAGCAAATTAATTACCTGTTGCGTGGGATTTATGCGATTTAAAACTTGCTCCCAAGCTGCTTGGAATTGGTCTGCAATTTGATTGATATCTGCTTTAGAAAAATCTGTGCGACTACTGATTAAATCGACAAAAGTCTGGCGATTGATATTTTGTAGTAAATCACTATTAGCAACAGATTGTAAATCTGAATCACGCAGCAGCTTGTCAAATTGCTCACGAATTTCTTTGATATTTAATTGTGGTAATTGTACAGCAGCTAAAGAACTTTGTAATGTATTGCGGATGCTGTCAGGATCAAAACCTGATGTTAATTCTCGACGTACTGCGGCTGTAATATCTTCCGCAGTCGCAACCATCTGGCTTTTCGCTACGTTAGAACCAATAGCAGTACCTGCTATACCCATCAGTCCTTGTAAACCAGAATTCACAGTAGTGATCACAGAACCAATTAAAGAACCGACTGCATTTGAACCGAGCCACATTAAGATTGAAAAGTAAGTAGACCAAATGACTACACCAATAATAGCTCCGAAAAATGCACTATTGATAAAACTCAGTTTCACGGCTAGAAAAGAAGCGCTAAATAATGCAATGGTTGCAGTGATTAGCGCCCACCAACCTACTTTTGCTTCTACTTTGCGAATCGCACCCCCCAAACTTTCTGATTCATCAGCATCTAAATCGACTCCCGATGAGATTCCTATAGCTACAGAAAAGTTCGTTAATAGTAATTGGAAAGCAAACGCCATGAATAATCCTGCGAGGAATGCTACCAAAAACTTTGGTCCAGAAAAAACAAGAGTTGCTTCTTCTGGAATGACAACCGCCTGAGCAAAATTCATCGGTACTAATCCAAAATCCAAGGGACACCATTTCAGAGGCAATTCTGTAATGGTAAACATAAATATTTCCCTCACTTTCACTTAATTACACACTTCCTTTTGTTCTGGAAATGTGATTACTTCTTCACCCTAGCTAGTAGTTTTTTAAACTAGTACTTCCTCTGGATATAAACACTTCTACCCGAAGTATGATAAAAAAATTTAAAATCAACGTGAGCGAGTAGTAAAAACAATAAATGATATTTGTTAATTTCTGCTTCTTCTGTTAAATTTATGCTGATTTCCTAGTAGTCAAGCTGAATTTAATAAAAGAAACCAGGGCGAAAAATCATGAAAAAAATTATCAACACTAGCAAGAAATATTTTTTCTCTGTAATATTTGTAGCAATAGCTGCTAGTCTTGGCAGCTGTAGTTCTAACTCTACTGATGAAGCTAATTTAAACATCACAACATCGCCTACTCCCAACAGTCAAACTGCTGCACCCGCTACACAATCACCAACTCAAAATACAGCTAGGCTTAACGCTCAACCCAACAGTGAATCACCTACCACAGATAAGACAGATAAAACTGTGAATGTCACTCTATACACCAGTGATGCACAATGTCAAGAACTCGTCCCCCAAAAAACGATAGTACCAGCACAGGAACCTGTGACAGGCGCGGTAGGTAAAATCTTAGAGCAACGGGATAACGGTGACTTTAGCTTTTCTGGATATCGAGTCAATATTAAAGATGGTGTCGCTACAGTAGATTTACGACTCACCCCCAATTCTCAACGCCAAATCACTTCTCTATCGAGTTGTGAACAATTTGCTTTATTTGGTAGTCTCCGTAAAACTCTTACAAGTAACCCCCAATGGGGAATTAAAGATGTTCGTTTCACCGAGCAAGGTAAAGAAATAGTGTTATAGACGCGTTCACCATTTGATTACATTATCTTTAGTTATTCGACTCAATCGTTGTTGAGCCATCAGCTTTCACCCAAGCAATTTGAGCAATAGAGCGATCGCGTGCATATTGACGAATTACTTCCGCGTCTTGTCCTCCCAATTCCATTTCTACACGCACTAAATGAGTAGAATTACGGAGTTTTTCAGCATAGGCAAAAGCCGCATCATATGCATTATTGTTTTCTGCGACAACTAACCAATTACTCGCAGGTGTTGTTTGCGGTAATTGCTGAGAGTAATCAAGAGCTTGGTATAAATCTTCAATAGATAAAGCAAAACCAATACCCGGAATATTATTGCCTTGGGGATGATACTGTCCTAATAATTGGTCATAACGACCACCACGCCCTAATACTCTTGCTCCTGAACCTGTATCACTCACGACTTCAAAAGAAATGCCAGTATAGTAGTCAAAAGTTTGAATCAGGCTCAAATCCAAAATTAATGGGAATTTTGACCGATTTTCTAATAACTCGACCAAAGATTTGAGGTTATTCACCGCCTCTTGCTGGGAAGCATCTAAATCCAGGCTACTAACTTTTTGTAAAACATCACCACTGTTTCCACGCAAATCGAGGATAATTCTGGCGCGGGAGCGTAATTCTTCAGTTAGGGGTAAATTGTCGATCGCAATTCGGTCAAGATGAGCGATCGCATAACGGACTTGGTTACGTACATTAGCGGGAAATACCTGTAACAACGATTGGGTAATTCCAGCTTCGCCTAAAATTAAATGCCAGTGGTTAATTGAGAGTGCTTGCAAACAATCTGCCAGCAAAAGCACCACTTCAGCATCAGCAAGTAAGCCACCAGCACCTAATAACTCTACCCCAGCCTGATAAAATTCCTGCGGTTGATTGCGCCGATAATCCGAGGAGCGCTGGAAAACATTGGTATTGTAATACAAACGCTGGGGATAGGTAACACCTGCCATGCGAGTGACAGCTGTACGAGCAATTGAGGCTGTCAGTTCGGGACGTAACCCCAATTCTTCGTTTTCGGCATTTTGCAATTGAATCACAGTTGAGCGTTGAATCGCACCCCCCGCCATCAGCGTATCTATCCGCTCTAGGGTTGAGGTGATAATTCTGTGGTATCCCCAACGGTGAAATACCTGCTGTAGCCTATCTTCTATCCAGCGTTTTTGAGCCACATCAAGGGGTAAGAGATCCCTAGCTCCCGCCGGTGGTTGATACACCATTATTTTTTCTTCCCACCAAACAAACCACCAAAAAGACCGCCACCTCCAGATTTATCTGGTTGTTTAGCCGCAGCAGATGAAGTCGCCGCAGCTTTTGCGCTACCGGGTTTTTGACCCGATATTTGTTCAATTTTGCGTTTTCCCTCCAACGCTGTTTCGTTTTTGGGGTCTAATTGCAAGGCGCGGTCAATATGAACTTTTGCCATCGTGGTTCGATTTTGCCTTAAATAGACCATTCCGATCAAGCTATGGCAATGACTATTATTTGGCTCAAGCTTGAGAGCATCTCGTAATTCTACTTCTGCTTGGGTGAGTTGATTTTTGGCAATTAAGTCTTGGGAACGACGGATATATTGAAGAACTACGGCTGAGTCTTCCTTGGGTGGTTCAGGTTGGGGTGGAGGGGGTGCAGTGGCTTTGTTTACTTTCGGTGGTGCAGCTTGTGATGGCGGTGTAGCGAGAGATTTACCTGCATTCCGCATTAAATAAACCAAGTTTAACTCGCTGACTAAACCAATGATTTGCACCACTTGCTCTAAAGATTCGTATTGAGTTTCAGCAATTTTGGCGATCGCAACTTTATAAGCATGTTCTACATTGGGCGCATTTACTAGCTGTTTCGCTACATCGGTAGTTAGTTCCAAAGCAGCAGATTCTTGCAATAAACGCTTACCCATTTGTGACAGAACTATGACATATTCTGTATAATTTTTTTCTTGAGAAAGTTTCTCGTAAGCAGGGTTAACTAACTTTGACAACAAATCGCTTGCTAGCTGTTTTTCCGTGTTACTAGACGCAGAAGAGCTATCCGGGTGCAGACGCCAAGCTATTTTCAAATAACGTTTGCGGATCTCCTTAATATCTGCATTAAGTGGCACACTTAGAATTGCGTGGTAATCTATGAAATCATATTTAAACAGTCCTTGGTCTATTTTGAATGACATAGAGCAATTTTATACTAATGAATATGTGATTATTACTAGTTTATCTTCTGGGTTAAGCTTACCCGCAAGAGTTATACCATTTTGGATTTTAGATTACCCTGCGGGTAGCCGCTCCGCGTCTACGCGTCTATGGATTTTGGATTGAGAATTGGCTTCTGCATCTAGGTTGAAAGTTTTTTGTTATACAATACAGCCTCACTAAAAATCACTGTCGGGTCGGAATCTGAATCGCAAATTCTGTTCCTTGATTTGGCTTAGAGAAGCACTCTAGTTTTCCTCGATGTTTTTCTGTGATGATTTGATAGCTGATCGACATACCCATACCTGTACCTTTACCCACAGGTTTTGTTGTAAAAAATGGATCGAAAATGCGCTGTTGAATATCTTCAGGAATACCAGGGCCATTATCCGCGATCGCAATTTTTACCCACAGCGAACCAACCAATGAAGTGCGAATTGTTATTTGGCTGGGATGATCTTTTGTATCCTGCTTTTTGTGGTTTTCTTCTAAAGCATCGATCGCATTCACTAAAATGTTCATCAAAACCTGATTCAGCTGTCCAGGGTAACATTCCACTAGGGGCAAGTTACCATAGTCTTTTGTCACTTCAATTTCTGGATGTTCAGGTTTGCCTTTCAGACGATTATGTTTAGTTGTTGGTGGTTGGTTGGTCAAAATTTCCCCCTTGTCCCCGATCAGCGATCACCAATCCCCTGAGATTGAACTTGCTGGAGTTCTTGACTCAGACTGTCGTGAAGATGTCCATTTGTCGCCAAAATTCTACCTGACTCAATTTTGACAGGAGTGCGATCGTAAGCAGTAACTTTCCCTCCAGCTTCACGCACTATAATTATGCCTGCTGCTATATCCCAAGGAGAAAGACCTCTTTCCCAATAACCATCCAGACGTCCACAGGCGACATGAGCTAAATCCAGGGATGCTGAACCACTGCGTCGTACTCCTTGGGTAAGATGGGTAAGATGACAAAATTCTGCGTAGTTGTTATCAGAAGTTTCACGGCGATCGTAAGCAAATCCCGTCACCAGTAGACTCTTACTTAATTCAGAAATGTCCGAAACTTTGATCGGACTCCGGTTACGGGTTGCACCCATATCTTGAGCTGCACGAAATAATTCATCGTGAAAAGGATCATAAATAACGCCTACTTGGGGAACACCATTGATCAGTAACCCGATAGAAACAGCAAAAAATGGGTATTGATGAGCGAAGTTTGTTGTACCATCTAAAGGATCGATCGCCCACAGAAATTCATTGTCTTGATTTCCCAGTTTCCCCGATTCTTCTGTGAGAATGGCATGGTCAGGAAAGTGACGACCCAAAGCTTGTAAAATGACTTCTTCGGAAGCTTTATCAGCAACAGTAACTAAGTCTCCAGGCCGTCCTTTTTCGGTAATTGCGTCTTCTACCTTACCCAAGTAACCTTGCAAAACCGCACCAGCAGCCAGCGCCGTTTCTGTGGCAATATCTAGAAAAATTTGTAAATTAGTCATTGGTCATTTGTCATAGGTCATTGGTCATTAGCCCATAGTCAATGGTTAAGAGTCAACCTCTAACAGGATTTTGGATTTTGGATTTTGGATCGATTCCACTTAGGTCATCTGTTTGCTCTGTACCATAAAGGAATTATCAGTCAACTACTAACAATCAACAACCAACTAACAATAAAATTATGAATGCTTTTCGAGTCGGAGTTGCTGGGCCTGTGGGTTCAGGAAAAACTGCTTTAGTCGATGCTTTGTGTAAGACGATGCGTGACAAATACCACATTGCAGTGGTGACTAATGATATTTATACACAGGAAGATGCACAGTTTTTAGTACTTTCTCAGGCTTTAACGAGCGATCGCATTATCGGTGTAGAGACTGGCGGTTGTCCTCACACTGCTATCCGTGAAGATGCTTCGATGAATTTAGCAGCAGTTGAACAATTAGAAGCACGTTTTTCTGATTTAAACTTAGTCTTTTTAGAAAGTGGTGGCGATAATTTAGCGGCGACTTTTAGCCCCGAATTAGTAGATTTAACAATTTACGTTATCGATGTTGCTGCTGGCGATAAAATTCCCCGTAAAGGCGGCCCTGGTATTACCAAATCTGATTTATTAGTGATTAATAAAACTGATTTAGCTCCCTACGTTGGTGCAGATTTAAACGTAATGGAACGAGACGCCAAAAAAATGCGCGGCGAAAAACCCTTTATTTTCACAAATTTAAAAACAAAGTCAGGTTTAGCAGATGTAATTGAATTTGTGACTAAAAATATTTGTTAGTCGTTATACCAATTCTTCGTGAAGCTGCATAGAATTTTAACCCTCCCCCAACCCCTCCCCGCTTTCGGGGAGGGGTGGCGAAGCCGGGGTGGGGTCTTTGTATGCGTCTTCATATAGAATTGGTATTAGTAGTTTTTTATTATTTACTCCCCCTTCCCTTGTCTCCGGTGTCTCCCTTGTCTCCGGTGTCTCTCTTGTCTCAATCCGTCCCAGACCAACTCCAAGTTGGGTTTCCATTATTCACACCTTTTTTAGTGATACTAGGCGTGAAAGTGTTAACATCTCGTTTACCTGTCATATCTAAAATTAAAAATACTTTGCCACCATTAAACCTGATTCGCAAGTGGGAAGGAGAATTGTAGTCTTCGTTGTCAAATTTGACAATACCACCACCTGCAACACATTGCCGATAGGCAGGTTTGAGGTTTGCTACCCAAGTGACACTAAACAAATCTGAAGAGGCGATCGCAAACGGCCCAGCAAAAGCACCTAATTTTGCCTGACCATTAATTGTGTATCCTCCTTCGTAGTAAGGAGCGTTTTGTTCTGTCACAACTACTTTTTGAGGACAGTTCTTTTCGGGTGTATTAACAGATTTAAAAACACCTAATTCTACCTGCGCGGCTTGGGCTGAAATTGTTGGAACAATAGTAATCACAGCAGTTAATAAATACAGGAATTTGTGATTCATGTGTAGTTTGTATATCTAAATAAATTCCTTTTCAGTTGTATCAATGAGACTTAATTTTCCAATAAATCATCAACCTGGGCTTTTGAAAATCAGGTTTTTTGCTTTTCCAGAACTTGCTATTCTGATAACCAGTGATATTAACCAAAAGCAAATTGGTATAATACCACAAAGTTAACAATGGGAATAATCATCAATAAAATTAACCAAGGATTCTTACCCAGCTTTTTCACAATATTCACAAAGGCAATTATCAAGAAGACCAAAGCAACAATATTCACCAAAGGAATAAAGAGTCCAATAATCCACCAAGGAGACTGATCACCAGCCTTATACATAATCCAACTATTCAGAATAGGAACCCAAGCAAACCAAGCATTTGATTCTCCTAATTTTTGGTATATCTTGTAGAAGCAATAAGAACCGAAGATATAGGCACTAATCCCAATAATAAAGCCAAGAAATCCTCCAGCACCGCCAGAGCGACTAGACTGGGCAATCAGGTAAATAAAACTCAAATTATCGCTGTGGAAAAGCATTCTTTATCCTCTAAATAAATTTTAAAAATTAGCAATTGCAGTTGTTTAGCTGTTTTAACTTAAAACACAGATGTCAAGGTAATATTTTCAACAAAAATTAGCTTTTATGTAAACAAAATGATACAATCCCATTACTTAAGTATTAAAGTATAAATAATTAACAAATATTTAATATCTGACTAATCATTCCTTGATGGTATACCTAACCCCCAATTTGGGGGAATGGGGGCTGGGAGCCAATCCAAAATCCAAAATCGAAAATATAAAATCGGATGACTCATCATATTTTAAAAGCAACTCCTAACACCGTACATCTAGGCGGTTTTTCACATGAAATCGAACCAGCATTGATAATCAAATCTGGCGATACAGTAGATGTGGAAACTTACACTGGTTACTATGTTTACAACAAAGCACCAGCAGAATTTCTGACGCCAGAATTTGTTGACATTTGCCAAAACCTACCACCAGAACGAAAAATAGCAGGTGGGCCGCATTTGCTTACAGGGCCTATTTATGTACAAGGAGCAGAACCAGGAGATATTTTAGAAGTAAAATTGGCAGCAATCAAACCAAGTTTACCTGTTGGTTTTAATGCTATTAGGACGGGATGGGGAGTTTTACCACACCAATTTAATGAACCAGCTTTGAGATTTATTCATCTAGATTTAGAAAATAATGTTGCGGAATTTCCTGTAAATAGTGGAATTAAAATACCCCTGAAACCTTTTTTTGGTATTCTTGGAGTTGCTACTCCCGAAACACAACGTTCTTCTATTCCTCCTGGTTGTTATGGTGGTAATATAGACAACCGTGAACTGCAAGTAGGTTCAAAAATATTTTTGCCTATTTTCGTTCCTGGTGCTTTATTTTCTATCGGTGATGGACATTCAGCCCAGGGAGATGGTGAAGTTAATGTCACCGCCATAGAAACATCTATGAACGGTACAATTCAACTCAAAATTCGCAAAGATTTGCAAGTAACTGCACCTATCGCTGAAACTGCTACTGATATTATCACAATGGGATTTGGTGATACTTTAGATTCAGCTTTAGAACAAGCTTTAAATAATATGATTGATTTTCTGGTAGGTTTTACAAAAATATCCCCAGAAGACGCCTATGTATTATGCAGTTTAGCGGTGAATTTTCACATTACTCAAGTTGTCAATACTCCCCAAAAAGGTGTGCATGGAATGTTATCAAAAAATGTTTTTGTCAATGGAATAAATTTATAATTTACTCATCCAAATAATTTATGATTTTATGTCTAACATACTCATTCAATTGTTGCTCATTGGGCTTGTGGCTGGTGTAGCTGGTGGGATGTTTGGTATTGGTGGTGGTGCAATTATGGTACCAGCGATGGTACTAATCATGAGCATGGATCAAAAATTTGCTACTGGTACTTCTATCGCTGCTCAAATATTGCCTATTGGTATTTTAGCCGCGATTGTTTACTACCGTAACGGTAATCTTAATATCAAATATGCTGTGATTATTGCTGTTGGTTTGATTATTGGTAATTTCTTTGGGGCTTTATTTGCCAATCAGGCGTTTATTAGTAGTGAATTTATGAAAAAGCTGTATGGCGTGTTTTTATTACTGATTGGTTTGCGATATTTGCTATTTAGGTAATTAGATATAGCATTATGGCGATGCACTTAAAAGAAAGCGATGATCGCATCGCTATCACGCAACACTGAATCTTATCAGACTAAACAATTGAATCGCCCGCAAGCCAACTGCGGGCTAATAGCCGAAGTCTACTAAGAGTAGACTGAATAAATAAGCCCTTCAACCCACTTCAAGTGAGTTTTTGCTATGAGCCAGCTATTTATTTGAGGGCGGAATGTTGGACTAATGAAATCCATCGAATTCACGTTAACTACCTTAACTTGTTGACTCTCCCCAAGAAATTCCAGCGAAAAAAACCTTTAGTTCTCTAAGCAAAAACAAAAGATTCTCGATTCTCTCTTTAGATGATTCGTCATTTGAACAAATTTCTCGAAGATGCTGAATATACTCTTGAAATTTCTCTTCAACCCCATCAGCACTTTGCTCAAATTTTTTAGTAGTATCTTGCCAGTACTCTTCAATGCCTTGTAGAAATTTATCTAGCACTTGTTGGTCTTCAAAATGGCTAGCAATCTTCTTTGCCAAACGACGTTCCCAAGAATCTCCCAATAGTGACCATCCAAGAGAAACAATAGCAGCAAATAGTCCGACTCCTAGTGTGATTGGTCCACCAATAGCAGCAACAAAAGACACGACAGTTGCTACTCCACCGCTAATACTTATACCCAGTACAGATAGAAGGCTAACAAATTTAGCAACAAGAATATAAGCACCAAGATTGCCCAATGAAGCAGCCCAAAACGCAAGCGCACCAACTCCACCTGTGCCAGCAAGACTACTTAGAAATGCTCCTTTTACATCAAATGGAATGGAGACATAACCAACATTAAGTTTAGGAAACTTGAGAAGTGCTTCTTCATAAGTTTCCAAAAATATCTCAACTTCTATTTTTAAAGCCTCTGAATTCTCCTTGATGTATGCTTCCAACTTTCCTTGGAGTTGCTCTACAAGATAACTTGCGGCGTATTCCTTTGCATCTTTTTTATCTCTGTAGCGATTTCGTATCATTGTTTCAATAGCAGAAACATCAACCGTGCCAGCATATGTTTGCTTGAAAGAAATGATAGTTCTCTCGTGCAACTCTGTAATACGATGTTGAACTTGACGACGGCATTGCTGATTTTGAGCTACTCTTTGTGGTTCGTCTTCTTCTAACTGTTCAAGCTCTTTTTGACTCTGTTCAATTTTAGATTTGGTTTGTTCGTAAGCTTGAATCTGTCCAGCAATCTGCTTGGGAACTTTTATTTTTAACAGACCAATTTCACGATCAATTTGATTTTTGCGAGCTTTAGGCAGATATTGACCAAGGACTGAAACTAGTTCTTTCTTCAGTCTTGCCCAACGTTCCGGTGTTTCTTCCCAAAAGGCAAAAAAACGGTTTTGCATGTTTTCTTGTGTAATAGGGCGATTGATTATCTCACTACGTTCCACAAAAACTGTTGCGCTAATGTGGTTAAAAAACCTGACTGCTCCAATCTGCAATATTGAACTTATTTGTGAATCTGAAATAAATGGATTAGCATGAGTTGCTACGACGAAGAGATTTCCAAGTGTTGGAAATTTGTCATCATTTGTTTCCGGTGCTGGCAATACTCTTAACAAGTGGCTGAGACGACTAAAATCCTCAGCATTCATAAAGCCATTAGCTGGTGAAGTGTATAAAATTATATCTGCTATCTGAACGGCACTGATAGCCTTTTTGACATCTTCTGAGGTTTGATCTGCTTGATCTGAATAACCAGGAAAATCTACGATATTACAAGACCTCAGAAGTGGCGCATCAACATAGACAACTGCTGAGTGTCCTTCCATTTCTGTTTCACTAAAGTGATCATGTACACCATGCTGACGTAAAATGTCGAGAGTACCAAATTTGATGCAATGTCTTTCAAACGACTTTTGAGAGTTCAGTAGTGTTAAATCAAAAACTTGATTTCCTTTTTCATCTCGTAGCCAGAAATCTTCAGCTAAGATACCAACTTGATCTTTAAACCAAATTGGGCGATCCTCAATGTGACGTACAAATGTGATGACTCTGGTAGCAGGCTGATACTGGGAAGGCAATATTTTTCTACCCATTAAAGTATTAGCTAAGTGAGATTTTCCAGAATCAAATCGCCCTACCAGTACTAAATTTGGCTTTTGGCGATAACGATGAATTTGCTTTCTTAAATCTTCTGAAGTTGGCGGCTTGTTAGGAATGTTTAGATTTCCATTTTCGGGAAAATTACTAACATATTGCTCCAGTAAGCTCAAGTTACGGTGTAATTCCAGGTATGGATTACCTGCATCAACAGACAAATTTTTACTAAAGATGTTTTCCATGAGTCGGTGTCCAGCTTTACCGTACAAAAATAGGATGCCCAGAATGACTCATGCTCTAACTTAATACACAATTTCTGTTGGCAAATCATAATCCTAATATTTAAGCAATCATTTGCTTGTCTTTGGGTTTAGCTCCGTTTTGTTATCAAGCTACTGAAGTTTCATGATCATGCGTTTCTAAATACACACAGTGTAATGTTAATGCATCAGGTCGCATTACGATCGCATCGGGTTACATTAAGATTGTATCGGGTTGCATTGCGATCGCATTGGGTTACAGTAAGATTGCATCGGGTTGCATTGCGATTGTGTCGAGTCGCATTACGATTGTATCGAGTCGCATTACGATTGTATCGGGTCGCATTACGATTGTATCGAGTGACATTGCGATTATAATGTCTGCTATTTCTCTTGGCTATTGTTAAGCACAAGAATTTTTCAGAGCATCAGCAGATTTATAAAATTGGAAAATAAAAATTTCACTTGCATCTACTACTCATTTAGTACTACAAAGAGAAATATTTTTAACACAGTACAGATCAGCGATAAATATGGATCGTCGTCAGTTTATCAAGTACGCCTCTCTTGCGGGAGCTAGTTTTACCTTTGCTGCTTGTTCTGGAGACAAATCTAATAATCCAGAAGAGACTTCGCCCTCTGGAACATCACCTGTAGCAGCGAATGAACCTTTAAAGGTAGGATTTGTGTATGTAGGGCCTGTGGGTGATTTCGGATGGACTTATGCCCATGACCTTGGTCGTAGAGAAATGGAAGCAAGTCTGCAAGGTAAAGTCAGCTCTACTTTTGTGGAAAATGTCAATGAAGGTGCTGATGCTGAGAGGGTAATTCGTCAACTGGCGTTAGATGGTAACAAGTTGATTTTTACAACTTCTTTTGGTTACATGAATCCAACCATTAAGGTAGCCAAAGATTTTCCTCGTGTTTATTTTGAACACTGTACTGGTTATAAACGTGCTGCTAATGTCGGTACTTATTTGGGACGCTTTGAAGAACCGCGTTACTTGACTGGGATGATTGCAGGTAAGATGACCAAATCTAATATTATCGGTTTTATCGGAGCATACCCAATTCCAGAAGTAATCCGTGGTATCGGTGCTTTTACCCAAGGACTAAGGGCGGTAAACCCCAAAGCAAAAGTGAGAGTGGTGTGGGTACAAAGTTGGTACGACCCAGCCAAAGAAAGAGAAGCAGCACAAGCTTTGATCAGTTTAGGTGCAGATGTCTTGACACAGCATACTGATTCTGCTGCTGCTGTGCAATTAGCAGAAGAAAAAGATATTTTTGCATTCGGTTATAACACCGATATGAGTCGGTTTGGCCCGAAAGCACATTTAACATCAGCTATTAATAAATGGGGTAAATTTTACACAGATAAAGCTTTGGCTGTCATGAATGGGACTTGGAAGTCTGAAGATGTTTGGTTTGGCATTGGTCAGGGTATGGTAGATATTTCACCTTTGAATTCAACAGTTCCTCAAGATGTACAGCAATTGGTAATGGCGAAGCGAGATGAATTTATTAAAGGTATTGCCCATCCTTTTGATGGTCCGGTAAAAGATCAAAAGGGTAAGGTACGAGTGCAGAAAGGTCAAGTTTTGCCAGAGAAAGAACAATTAGCGATGGATTGGTATGTAGAGGGAATTGAAGGATCAATTCCGAAAGCGGAATCTTAATTTTGTAACTACCAAGTACGATAATTACGTGCTGTTTTTTCACAAGGCTGAATTTCATCCCCAAATACCCAACCTTTTGTACCATCAGCAAGTTGGACTTTGACAAAATCTCCCCTTGCTTGGAGAAATAAAACTTTTTCACCAAGATTGAGTTGTTTCAATGCACCAATTTCTGTTTGTGGTTCGGGACGTAAATTTGCCAATAATTTGCCGCCAGAGGGAGATACAAGACGACACATTTTTGGTTCTTGTGAGATGAAATTTTGTTGGGAATTACCTCTACTTAAGTTGACAGTATTCAATACTATTACACCTGCGATCGCACTCATGAAAACTGCCGTACCTGTCTTAAATGGTGGTCGTTGTACTTTTTTGGGTACTAGTGAAATACTACTAGCATAAGGCTGAGAGACGGGTTTGACAACTTCTTCAGATTTTTTGAATTGAGATACCCTGATTGTTTTGAGTACAGGTTGTGGTGATGCTAATGTAATTGCAAAACGTTTAGCATATTCTATTGGTGTGTAACCCTCACCATACTCTTTACAGGTAATCTCTTTTACCCGAAAATCCTGTTTTCCCAGACGTATATGACTACCAATATCAAGAGATATTTCTCCAGCTAAAAGTAACTGTCCATCAACAATTGGAGGGTTTTTTTGACGCAAATTCCGTAGATAAAATTTCTGCTTTTCGGTATGAAAAAATATTTCTGCGTGTAGTCCAGATATGGTCGGGTCTGGTAAAACAATATCGCACTCTTGAGGATTGCGACCGATGCGAATTTTTCCTATATTTTTACTGGCTTGATTTTCTAAAATAGTGCGATATTTAATTTGCCCGTCTTCTATCCACTCTATTGTTAATTGATGTAGTTTGGTACTATTACTTTCTGCTTTAGTTTCAGGTTTAGTCTCTGCTTCTGTTGTTTCTGTTTCAGTAAAATTCGCTAATAATTCTCGCAGTGCTTGCAACGCCTCAGTAGCGCTTTGGTAGCGGTCTTTAAAATGATAGCGTGTCATCTTGGTGAGGACATCAGCAAATTCTGGAGTCACAGAGGCGAATTCTTGCCAAAGTATTTCTCCTGTATCCGGATCATCTTGGAGTGTGTGCGGATGTACTCCTGTTAATGCTTGAATACCCATCATTCCCAAAGCATAAATATCACTGCTGGGACGGGGTACACGCCGGATTTGTTCAGATGGCATATAACCACGAGTACCAACGATCATTGTCATGTTTTGCTTACCTGATCCAATCATCGTTTGGTTTCGCAATTGTTTAATTGCCCCAAAATCAATTAAAACTAATTGATGATCACAAGCACGCCTAATAAGATTGTCTGGTTTAATGTCGCGATGAATTACTCCTTGACCATGGACAAATTCTAAAATACTCAATACTTCGATGAGCATTTTAATAGTTTGTTTTTGGCTCCATTTTTGTCCAACAAAATATTCTTTACTGAGAGTATGACCATCAATAAACTCTTGAACTAGGTAAAATTGTTGGTCTTGTTCAAAGTATGCTAAAAGTCTTGGTATTTGGTCATGATTACCTAACTGTTGCAGGGTTTCGGCTTCTTTGAGAAATAGCCTTCTGGCAAGTTCTAAAGATTCTGAGTCCGTACTAGTAGTTTTAAGATGTTTGAGGACACACTTAGGTTTTCCAGGGAGGTGTATGTCTTCAACAATATAAGTTTGACCAAAGCCCCCCTCACCTAATACTTTAAGGACTTGATAATGTCCTGCGAGTAACTGACCAATCATATTGTAAAGATGATGAAAATTTTAATCTAAATTTGCTTCATGGTTTAATTCTTTAAGTTGTTTCCTCCCCCTATTTTTTAAAATGTATGTCCCATTAAGATTGAAAATTGCCAAGCCAGATGCGAGCGAATAGTCTTATTTTTTGTATTTTTCAGACATTTATGTCTCATACTTAGACATAAATCAAAAGCCTGGTCAATTAATGAATAACAAATCTATGGACTTTATGTTGCCAGTTTGGCAACTATCATAAGAACGCTTTTTTTATTTAAATTTAATATTTGTTTTTTGCAGTTTTAGTAGATTTTGGGATACTTTTATTTCATCATTTCTGCTGTTTTTGCTACGGAAATTGGGCATGGCAAATTTTTATTTTCAATACAGCAAAAAAACGATAGCTAGTGTTAAAATTACTAGCGTTTCGGTAAAAGTTTTTGGCGAAAGATTTGTTGGAAATAAAAATATTATAGAGGTTTCCTAACAAAACGGAGTAAAAAACTTGTTAAATATAAAAATCCGATTTGGTTTATGAACTTAATAGTTGAGCGAGGAAATAGGGAACTTTTAACAGGGAACATAAACTGTATTGAAATTATGTAAGCGCAGAGCGCAGGCTACACCAACAAAAATCAAATAGAATCCTATATTTGGTGTGATTAGCGATCGCTTAAAATTAGGTTATCAAGATAACACAGCTTAGTCTTAGACAGCCTCTATCAAGCAGTAGAAATAATTAAGTTACAATGACTACATTGTCGCAGCACTAGTTCGTATAACATAATAAAAAAAGCAGTGTCCCTCTAAACTTCAGACACTGCCAAAATGAAAAAACCATAATTCAAGATTGGGCATGGGGCATGAATCAGTTAACAGTTTAATTTGATAACTGATAACTGATAACTGATAAGTCCCCATTCCCTAAAAATTAAAGATCAAACTCATAGGTTTGATTACGCCACTTCAGCTTAAACTGCAAACGTGTCCAATTAGCTGGAAGATTAGGACAAGCGATCGGACCAAATTCAGTCATCCGTACGCCAGCAAACCCAAAGATGACTGCTTGCCATACTCCCCCTGCACTAGCTGCGTGAATACCTTCATGGGCGTTACGCCGCACGTCTGCTAAGTCTACCATTGCTGCTCGTGTAAAGTGAGTGTAGGCTTCTGCACTTTGATTGAGGTCGCAAGCCAAAATAGCATGAATTGCTGGACCAAGAGAAGAACCGTAAGTATGATCGGTGCGGGGGCTATAGTAGTCCCAGTTGGTTTGTAATGTTTGTTGATCAAAGCGATCGCGCAGCAGATACATAAGCATTAATACATCTGGCTGCTTGAGAATCTGCTTTTGGCTAGTCGCTTCTACACCCAACAATCCTTGCATAGATGTAGTACGTGGTTCGTAGTCAGCCAAGTTGACATACTCTAAGTTGTAGAAGCCTTCAAATTGTTCGATCAAGCCAGTTTCCAAATCCTGGTTAACGTAGATATGTTTGGCAATCTTTGCCCAAAGTTGTCTTTGTTCTGGCTGTAAGTCAAGTTTTTCTGCCAGTTGTGCTGCTGTGTCGGGATCAGATGTCAGCAGCCAATCCCACAGTTTCAAGGCTGTTTGCAAGTGCCACTGTACTAATAAATTAGTGAAAGCATTATTATCGATGCGATCGTGATTCTCATCTGGGCCTATGACATCACGAAGATCGTAACTGTGGCGTTCTTGATTCCACTCTACCCGGCTTTCCCAGAAAACTGCTGTATCTAAAATCATTTCTGCGCCATAGTCGCGCATCCATGCATCATCACCTGTAGTTTGCCAGTATTGCCAAGCACCGTAAGCGACATCGGTATTGATATGCACTTCAATATCACCGCACCAGATCCGGACTTGTTCACCATTGGCAGTTGGAACCCAACGCGGGGTGACTTCATCGCCTGTGCTAGCACTTTCCCAAGCATAAAAAGCTCCTTTGTATCCCATTTCTTGGGCTTTGCGTCGCGCTCCACGTAAGGTATGGTAGCGGTAGGTGAGCAAGTTCCGCGCCAAGTCTGGTTGGGTGTGAATTAGCAAAGGGAGAATAAAGATTTCTGTATCCCAAAAGATATGTCCGCTATAAGCGAAGCCAGAAAGGGTTTTGGGAGGAATACTAACTCTGTCGTCATGACGAGGGGCGACGGCGAGTAACTGAAACAGATTGTAACGAACACTCAACTGAGCTAGGCGATCGCCTTCAATGATCACATCACTATCTTGCCACACTTGATCCCAAGCAGTAATGTGAGCTGCTAGCAAAGTTGAATAGCTGGGTGCAGCAACTAGCCGAATGATTGCAGCTTCCGCCGGAGTTGCTATTTCCCGTGAGGTATAGATGGTGATAATTTTTTCGAGGGTGACGGTTTTATCTGGTACAACTGCTAATTTAGTTACAAGCGTGGGGTTATGCTGATCAAGCTGATGCACATTCACCGTGGCAGTTTCTTCACCTTCTACCACAAGTTTTGCTGCCATCCCTAGTTCAATAGCGGAATGTAAAGTCTGACTGTGTAGCCAGATCATATTATCTAGACCGCCTTGTTTCAAGGTTTGCCAGTGTTTGACACCTTGGGTGTGGGGTTCCGGGTGAAATCCAACTTCTACCTCAATTTCACCTTCAAAATCTACAGATGTAATCTGACATCTGATTGCTAAAAAGTGTTGACTTGCTAGACTCGCAAACCTTTCAAAATGAAATTCTAAGGTATGTCCCGCCGGACTGCGCCAGCGTACATCCCGACTGACTATACCCAAACGCAAATCAAGACGACGTTCGTAGCTGAGAATTTCACCCCAATCCATGCGGAATCTTTCTCCAGCCACTTTAATAGTTAAAGGTAGCCAGTTAGGACAGTTTATCAACTCTGTGGAGGCGATCGCCACGTCATCATACAACCCATGAATCAAGGTTGCGGGACAATCTTGGGGATATCCTTCCTCAAATGTACCCCGCGTTCCTAAATATCCGTTGCTGAGGGTGAAGACTGTTTCTTGATGATGTCGCTGAGTGGTGTTAAACTCTGTCTCAACAACATTCCAATCGCTAGATTCAATTAGTCGCTGATTTAGTTGGGAATTTTCAATGGTCAAGTCTAGCATGACAAATAAAGCCTATATTTAGAGTTTTGCGTTGCTTGGAATGCAATAAAATAGTGAAAATATTGGGGGTTAAACAATTTTGGATTTTGGATTACTCTCCCTTGAAGCCGCGGCGTGTAGCGACTTCACAGAAGTAGCCGCTCCGCGTCTACGCGTCTATGGATTTTGGATTGACCTCAACCTCAAATCCAAAGTTGGTACGCTCAAATCAGTTCTTCAGTTTTCCCCAAAGTCTAGACTATTCTAAAAACTAAACTCCAGAAAATGACGTGCAACTGAAAAATCGCGTTCCCCTTTTCATCTCCCCATAGAGAGATTTTCGTACTTTTTTACTCCAAAAAAAATTAATCAGAAAAAAATAATACTAATTTATACATTCAGCAAATAAGTACAAGTAAGTATATATTTATTAATCAAATTCTGTAACTACTTTTTCGGACTCAAATCAGGGAAAATCTTTGTTTATCTATTGATATCTCTTTGAGAGATCGCAATATTTATCTATCAAGTTGATATTTAACCAATTAAAATATTTACTCACTACAAGTAAAGTTTTTTATTTTCCTGATTTGCTGGCGATATGGTATGCAGATCAACTGATTGTAACTGCTGTGTAGCGATCGCTGGCACTGGTTGTGTTAATGCTTCTGCTACTGCTGACAAACTTCTGACATCGGTGAGCATCCACGCATGGCTCATCACTGGCACAATCACCTCTCGACCCACTGGCATTTGTGAACTATTGCTTGGGATAATCATCAAATCATAGGGCGTCCAAATTGAGGTAAAATTGATCTGTGAAAGCATATCAGCGTCTTGATTCAAATCTTGTAACAAAGCACTATCGGGACGCATCTGTACACAGCCTAGACCTGGGTTACAGTAGGCAACCCAAGTGCCATGATGTGGTGAGGAAATGGTAACAAACCTCTGTACTCTCTTTATTCCCCCTAGTCGTTGGACATAATAACGACTCACAATTCCACCCATGCTAAAGCCTACTAGGTCTATTGATTGCTCTGGTGCAAAGGTAGCATTAACAAAGTCAGCAACTTGCTGTGCTAAACAATCAAGACTACCATGGCCAGTATTAGGAAGCAAATCTAGGTCATATACATTCCAACCCCTTTGTCTGAGATCAGAAATCATTTTGTCAAACACTCGACCTGTGTCAAAAATGCCATGCACCAATACAACGGGATTTCGTCTGTGAGTTAATTTTTCCATTGGCAAAATCAGGGCTATACAATTTTGGATTTTAGATTTTAGATTTTAGATTTTGGATTTTGGATTAGGAAACTCTTTAAATTGGTGTTACATAGAATCTAGAAAAAATCTAACTGAGCATGATTACTATCCCCATGCTAGCTATGACACTCTCTCGACTGGTTTAAGGAACTTCTAAATAAAAGGAGGATATGAGGGACATGGGAAGGGGGACATGAGCAAGTTGAATTTAAGACCTGACATTTACGTATAATGAAAGTGCAAGTTAAGTTTTATTAAACTTGCTTTCAGAATGTTGCTCTCATATCCACAAAAATTTAATAATTGAAATTGAGTATCAACTATTCCAAACACTTGAGATAAAAAGTTTATAGAGTTCGCTAGAGTACCGTTCCTTGTTCTTGAGCATTTGTAAAAACAAAAGAAAACGGTGCTGCACTTGGTTTTTAAGCTTTAAGAAGAGCTTAATCAAATTATTGATTACAAAGAATGAGGTAAAGCTAGCCACAACTCTAAGAAATGTAATAATTTTCTCTAATTTTTAATAAAAGTACTCAAATTTCAGGTATAAAAGACAGGAGTAATTGTAATGTTCGGTTTTATCAAAAATTTAATTAGTGGAATTATGAAATTCATCACTGGGCTTTTTCCTGGCAAGAAAAAAGGTAATGGTTTTTATCTGGAATTGAAGGAAGAAGCTGAAAATACACCACCAGTCGCAGCGGCTAAAGCTGCTGCTGACAAAGTTGCTACTGCTGCTAAGAGTGCAGTCGGTAAAGTTACTGAGTTGACTGAGACTGAAGCAGATAAAGCCGTTGCTGAAACTAATGGTGCTAAATCACCAGCACCAGTTGCAGCTGCTCTGGAAACATCCAACGGAGCATCTAACGGAGCAAAAGAAGTTAAGAAACCTTCTCGTAAAACCTCAGTTAAGTCAGCGAAAAAAGCTAAAGCAGAAGCTCAACCTGAGCCTGCTAAGGTTGAGCTAGTACAAACCGCTGAGGGTCTGACAGTCGAGCCAAAAGAAGACAAAGCACCCGCACTTAAAGCACAGCCCGCAGAAACAACCTTCGCACCCAAGTACTTGATACCTACCAATACAAATGGTCGTCGTCGTCCCGGAGCGAATATGAATTCCTTTTTAGAGATGGCGCGTCAGGTAAAAACCCCTCCTAGCAAATCAAAATAAGTAGGTTGTCATTGGTCATTGGTCATTGGTCATTGGTCATTGGTCATCTGGTGAAAAAAAATGTAGAGACGTGAAATTTCACGTCTCTACAAGTATTTTGGGTAACGCATAATTAATTTCACCTTGGTTTATAATTCACAAGCAGCCGCAACCAAAGATAAAGCTACAATTGGCGCAGTTACAGCCCTGAGAATACGCCTTCCTAAAGAAACAGGTTGGAAGCCAGCCTGAATTGCTATCTCAACTTCTGTGTCCGTCCATCCTCCTTCGGGACCAGTGGCAATTACAATTGTCTTTTGGGAACTCAAATCACTTCTCTCATCTTCTTGGTTTTGCAAGCAACTGAGCAAATGGGGATAATCACCACGCGCTTCGCAGATATATTTCTGGTTGGTGACAAAAGACAAACTACTAATAAAAGATACTGGCTCTAAAATTGTAGGTACTGTAGTACGCTCTGATTGTTCAGCAGCTTCTTTGGCGATTCGTCGCCAGCGTTCTAATTTTTGGGGACTAGGATTTAGCAAAGTGCGATCGCTTACAACTGGAGCAAAATAAGTTACGCCCAATTCAGTACAACACCGGATAACTTCATCAAATCCATTTCCTTTTGGCAAAGCAATGATCAGAGTTACAGCTACAGGTAACTCGGTTTTTACTGTCAGTTCTTGTAAAATATTTGCTTCAGTATCTGCTAGCTGTGCCAACCACCATTTACCCATCCCATCCATAGCGATAAAGCGATCGCCCGACTGAAGACGCAACACACGACAAAGATAATGTTGTTGTTCAGCAGTCAAAGTGATCTGTTGATTATGGAATTGAGCAGAGGCGATCGTGATTCGTTGTAGTTGTGCCATTGCGAAACAGACTTTTCCATCCAGTATAGTTTTTTAAGAAATCAAAATTGCTCAAATTCAAATAATGTCTAAAAAATCCTCTGGTGTTTTTCTACTGTTGTTTTTTGGTATCCACATCAGTATCAACCAGCAACTAGCAAAAGCACAAACACCAACGCCAACAGCACCAACAACTCCTCCTCAAACAATTTGTCCAGCTCAACTAAAAACCACTATCGATGCTGTCACCAACCGTCCCCTCTTCAGTCGAGTACGTTGGGGAATTTTAATTCAAAATCTTGGCTCAAACCAAATACTCTACAGTCAAGATGCCCAGAAATATTTTACCCCTGCTTCTAACACCAAGCTCCTAACCACCGCAGCCGCATTGCAACAGCTAGGTGAAAATTATCGCTTTCGCACATCTATATATAGAGGTAGCAATAATTTTTTGTATGTTGTGGGTAGAGGAGATCCGAGTCTCACTGACACCCAATTAACAATACTGGCAAAGCAGTTAAAACAAAAAGGTATTAACCAAATTCAGCAGTTAGTTGTAGATGATCGCTATATTCGCGGTGATCTTGTTCCTTCCAGTTGGCAATGGGAAGACATATACTCAGATTACGGCGCACCAGTCGGCAGTTTTATTCTGAATCAAAACACTTTTAACTTCAAGTTATTACCACAAACATTAGGTAAACCTGCACTCATCTCCTGGACGGATGCAAACGAAGCTAGACAGTGGCGGGTAATTAATCAATCTGTGACAACTGCACAAAATCAACCAATCTCCATTAACGTTACCCGCGAATTATCGGGAAATGTATTGCGAATACAAGGACAATTTGCAGCCAATTCTCAACCTTATTTAGTAACTTTGCCAGTAGTTGACCCCAATTATTACTTTTTACGCCGCTTTCGCAGTGCATTAGCAGCAGAGAAAATCACTTTGGGAAAAACATCTGTAGGAATTAATGCTAATAATCAACAGGAAGTAGCAGCTGTACAATCCCCACCTTTATCTCAATTGTTAATAGAGACCAATCAGAATAGTAATAATCTTTATGCTGAAGCATTATTAAGAGCATTAGCCAGCAAAAAACCCGTGCTTCCCAATCAAACCACAGCAGATGCAGCATTAGAAGTTTTGCAAACAACTTTAACTCAGATGGGAGTCAATTCTACTGCTTATGCGTTAGTAGATGGTTCCGGTTTATCTCGCAAAAACTTAATTAGTCCAGAAGCATTGGTACAAGCTTTGCAAGCAATGGCGAAGTCACCGCAAGCATCTGTTTTTCGTGCTTCTTTACCTGTAGCAGGTGTGAGTGGAACTTTAAAAAATCGCTTTCAGAATACACCAGCAGCAGGAATTGTCCAAGCGAAAACAGGAACTCTCACTGGTGCTATTTCCCTTTCTGGCTATATAAATCCACCAAAGTACGACCCTTTAGTTTTTAGTATTATCGTCAATCAAACTGAACAACCTGCCACCATTGTACGCAAAGCCATGGATGAAATAGTTGTGTCGTTAGCACAATTGCAACGCTGTCAATGAGACAAGTTAGTAGTAAGGACTTTAGTCCCTTGATAAAACATACTAAATACAAGTAAGGAAACTATAAGTAATTTCTGTGGATAAAAAATATCCCTCCCAAACCGATAGAAGGGATATAGTCCAGCCTTGCTTGTAACAGGCAAAACTAGGTCAAGGAATAAGTAAAATGTAATCAAGCAAAAAGTGAGGATGTCAAGTCAATAACATGATTTCATTATCCTTCATTAAGGTAATGGATCAAAATAAGAAAATTATTAAGATTTTCATATGTGGTGGAAGTGCGCTAGTTAATACAGCAAGGATTTTTTTTAACTTGAAATATTTTGCAATATATTCTTAATCTTTCTTAAAATATTTTCAGGTCTATGAATAAATTAAAGGATGACTATGCGATCGCCAAGCACTCAGCCTCACAAATCCCTTGACTCTGAGCCGTCATGGCAAATCAAGTTACTGTACGACGGTAAATGTCCGCTATGTTTACGAGAAGTCAACTTCTTGCAAAAACGGGATGCAGGTCGAGGTTTAGTAGCATTTGTGGATATTGCAGATGATGGTTACAACCCCGCAGCACATGGCGGTATTGATTTTGAAACGGCGATGGGAAGAATTCATGCTGTGCTTCCTGACGGTACTGTGATCAAAAATGTGGAGGTTTTTCGGCGAGTCTACGAAACTCTGGGGATGGGTTGGGTTTATGCTGCAACAAAATGGCCCGTTATCGGGCCGATAGTTGATAAATTATATGGAATTTGGGCTGATTGGCGGCTTGCTTTAACTGGAAGACCTAATTTAGCAACTATTATTGCTGAACGCAACCAACGGATTGAGTGCAAATCCGAGGAACGTTGTCATATGTCTCAAGGCTAGTTGTAGAGTGCATGTAAAAATATCAGTTTTGAATTTTCCGAAATTCACAGAACAGGTTTGGTAGTTATATACAGCGCTTAACGATCTATAACTAACTTTTTATAACTAATACCAATTTAATATGAAGACGCATACAAAGACCCCTCCCCTAACCCCTCCCCGCAAGCGGGGAGGGGTTAGGGGAGGGGTAAAATTCTATGCAGCTTCACGAAGAATTGGTATAACCTATGGGCAATATAGCCCGACTCTCTTCTCAACAAGAAACCCAGTCATCTGACTGGGTTTTTTGCTAAAGAAGAACCAGAAGATTATGCAGGGTTTGCTTGCATTCTATTTTGTAGCAAGTTGATGATTGCAGCTTTCTCTAAGATTCCGACTAGTACGCCATTTTCACGAATCACAGCTAGTGTAGATAATCTTTGTTGTTCTAGTCGCTGTATTACTTCTAGTAGAGGTTGGTCAGATTGTACGGTGCTAGACGCTTCGATTGGTTGCATGATTTCTCTGACTTGAGTTACTGACCACAATCCCACAGGAACTGATCGCAGATTATCAACATTGATTGTTCCTAGTAATTGTCCGTTGTCATCTGTAACTAAGAAGCGGCGCCAGTTTTGCCCTTTGAAGAATCGTTCATCGACAAATTCTCTGAGGGTAAGATGAGCAGATACAATTGGACTATCGAAAGTGACTGCATCTGCGGCTGTTAATCCTGTTAGTTGTTCTTGCACTCTAGCAAATTGAGCAGCATTACCAGCATTTTGCAGTAAGAAGAAACCGATTAACAAGTTCCAGAAGTTAGCAAAACTACCAAATAAGATTAGTGGTAGTAAACCAGAGGCGATCGCTACCCAACCAAAGATTTGTCCAACTCGGCTGGCAAAAACCACACCTTTGTAAGGATTTCCTGTTATTTTCCATACAATAGCTTTCAGTATATTACCCCCGTCCAAAGGCAAGCCAGGAATGAGGTTAAATAGCGCTAATGCTAAATTTACAGTGGCAACTACAGCCAGAATCGCAGCTAGTGGCCCAGATACCGCAGTCCCAAAACCAATAGCTGTAAAGATACCGAATAAAACTAAGCTAACTAGAGGACCAGCGATCGCTACCCAAAAAGCTTCAGCCGGAGTTTTCGATTCTTTTTCTAAGCTTGCTAACCCACCAAATATAAATAGTGTGATTGATTTGACATTAATTCCTTGACGAATGGCAACAAAGCTATGTCCCAGTTCATGAGCAACCACAGAGCTAAATAATAGTAGTGCTGTCATCAATCCTAGTAGCAAAGCTAACCCCCCGCCTAACTGGGGAAATTGTGCTGCTAGTCCACCGCTATAGCTCCAAGTTACTAAACCCAACACTAAAAACCAGGATGGATGGATGTAAAAGGGAATCCCAAAGAGGTTGCCAACGCGAATTGTGCTATTCATGCTGTTTACCTTTGATTTCAGCCACCAGAGGTTTTTATCCCTCTGTATGGTTTTATCGTAACGAAATATTAAGCAATTTTAATCTTAGTGACTGTAGTGGTGTCCGTCCTTGTTGGTGCGGTTTTGCGACTTTAGAGGAGGGAATGGGGACACGGGGGACAAGGGGGACAAGGGGGACAAGGGGGACAAGGGGGACACGGGGGACACGGGGGACATGGGGGACACGGGGGACATGGGGGACATGGGGGACATGGGGGATAAGGAGGATAAAGAAGAAAAGAGGTGTTTTATAAGTTATTGGGGACTGCTATGTGTCTAAATTTTTTACCTAGATATGGAATCGCCAGAACTAATACTATAAAGATTTTGTAGTATTTACTTTAGTAATTATTAAAAATAGAAAAGATTTGTATTCGTATTTTATAAATACACTATGCATTACTTCCATAAATTGGAATATGAGCTATTGGCTAAACAAAATTTAAAATTAATTAGGTATTAAAATTTAATTTTCATAAGATTTGTATTTGTTCCAGGCTACTACCTCTCTCAGTTCATATACTGGTTTTATTCACCATCGTTTGTATGTTGTGCATGTTGCACTAGGAGGCCCACAATGGTTCACACATACGAGGTATTTGTTGATATTAAGGAATATAGCGACCAGATAAGCACTAGTTTTCAACGCGGAACAGAACGTTACGAAATTGATGCAGAGTCAAGAGAAAAAGCGGATGGTATGGCATTTAAGCAGGCTAAGACTGACCATCCAAAAGGTACTGAATATGATGTGAGAGTAACCAGATTACTCAGATAAAACGAAATTTGAATCGAACGCATTATTCATCGGAAGCAGCGTAGTGATATATACGCTGCCATTAAAATAAAATCCTCTACATTCCGAAATTACAGGATATTTACCTTGTAGCTTCTAATAACACGAAATCCTCGCTGTTATTTAGTGTAAATCTCCTAATTCCAAAACTCTATACTCACCACACTGTTAACACGGTGTGGTTTTATTTATTTATCTAATCCGAACCGTATTACCTTGTCTCCGTTGTCTCTCTTTTCCAAGAGCGATCAGATTTTGAAGCCCCTAATTAACTGCAAGTAAAATTAGAAAGCGTCACCTCTGTATCCAGGGTTGCTAGGGGATGTTCACTATCTAGCCATGCAACTTGTGCTTCCAACTTGTCACAGCACTCACGCACAATTCGCAAACCTTCTTCTACAGAAAGTTGAGCGATTGCAGGGGTAAATTCTTGCAAAATCTCCGCTTCTATAGTTTGATAATTATCTAACTCGTTTCTCAGCTTTGTCAGGTATTTCGCACCTTCTCCACCATCTGCGATCGCAAACTGCAAAATCGAATCGACGTAAGCCTTTACCTGGGGATGCTTGACTCCCTCAGTAGCAGCCGCATAAAGTAGGTCGCCGTTAAGATACTCAAAATCTGGAACCAAAAGGCGATCGCTACTCCATTCAAAAATGTGTAAACCTTTTACTGGTCTGACTGTCAACTGCTCGCGTCTGACTCTGTGAGCAGCTTTTTCTAATAGGGAAATTACGGCTAAAATAACAGATGGGTAGTTACTATCTATACATCTTATTTCTACTGTTCCTAGTCTATTAAGCCGCACTGGGTTCCAGGCTGATCGAAGTAAGCTTCCTCCTGCTTCCCAAAATTTGTGACGCTCAACTCCTGCTTTGTCTATGGCTTCTAGCCAAGCGTAGTAGCGGTAAAATTGCTGTTCTACTAAGCTTTCAACACAATCAGCATAGGGCATTAATCCCCCCACTGGCTGTAAATGGGTGTAAACTCCTTCCCAGCCAAAGGTTTGACTTCCTCGGTAACGAATTGTATGGGAAGCTAGTCCAATCGCCACTCCTTCATAAAAAGGACAGGCGCGTACCAAGGATATCAACGCCGAGTCCAAAGCTGTAGCTAGGTTGTAAATATTTAACAGTTCCTCTCGCGCTGCGGCTGTAGAGTTGTAAGCTACGGCAACACGAGGATCAATTACACCAGGTGGTACTTCTAAATGTAGGTGTGTACCTGTACATTTGCCAGCGTGTAAGAATCTTTCATAACCAACAGTCCGGGCTTGGATGTGGTAGTTGGGCTTGTCTCGCATCACTGGCATAATGTGTAAAGGATAGCTAGACAGAGGATAAAGCCGCAAACCCATCTGTCGCCCGACTGCGATCGCCAATTTCAAATTGTTGAGATATTCTTTTGCTAATTCTGTGCCAGTGTAAGCTGGAGGTGTGTTAATCTCCACCATGCATTTGACGAATTCCGGGACAAAATACCCAGGATTGCAACCTTGAGCTTCTGCCATCAAATGACAACCTTGTAAAAATTCATCAGCGCGATCGCTGATCACGCCCTCTTCGTCTACTAAGAAAAACTCTTGCTCCAGACCAATGCGACGTTCTGTGACATTCATTTTGCAACCGCTTTAGCCTCCACGACTAAATAATACCATTTTGGGTATTGCGCTTTCAGCAAGGGATACCTTCGCTCGCAGCTTTTCAAAACGAAGATTAGATTTTGGATGCTACAATTGTCTGCCCGTTGGCGCAGCCTTCCCGCAGGGTAGGACTTGGTCATTTTTTATTTGGATGTCGCTAAAGTTATGAAAAAGCTCAAAATCATAGAGAATTTGTATAGTAAAAAAACTGATATATAGATGTTTGTTAATACGGTATAAATATTTTATTTGTAAAAAATAAAACTATATATTTTATTTTTAGCTAAAATCACTCTAAATCTCTGATTTTGTTTCTAATTAGCACAATAATGCTCATAAATGGGGATTTATTAAGACTGAAATTACAGGTTTTATCAAGTAGAAATACTTAAAGATCAGCTTTGCAGCAATATATATTAGTAACAAGAGCTTCAAATCTAGCCATTAAGAACATGCAATAAAATTTTTAAAGATCCTCTGAAATAAGTTTCTTAAAAAGACTTTTTTTGTAAAAATTAATAGAGTTATCGCCCAATAATGGGCATGTAAATTGCGTTTAGGTGAAGCTGATGCTCTTCGGCAAAGTTCTCCGGAATCGCTATAGAATCATTAATAAGCTGGGAAGCGGCGGATTTGGTGATACCTTTCTTGCCGAAGACATGGATTTACCTGGTAATCCTCAATGCGTTGTTAAGCATCTCAAAACTCGCAACCCTAATCCAGAAATCTTGGAGATTGCCAAAAGGCTATTCAACCAAGAAGCAGAGATTCTGTATCGATTAGGCAAGCGTCATGAGCAAATTCCAGAACTTTTAGCTCATTTTGAAGAAAATGAGGAATTTTATTTGGTACAGGAATTTGTAGATGGACACGATCTAACTACAGAGATTATTCCTGGTAAACAGCTCAGTGAAGCTCAAGTACTGAAACTCCTACAAGAAATACTAGAAGTTTTGGTGGTTGTCCATGAACATGGCGTGATTCATCGAGATATAAAATTGCAAAATATCATGCGTCGTCAAGACGGAAAAATCGTCTTGATTGATTTTGGCTCCGTCAAAGAAATTAAAAGTTTGGCAACCAATACTGAAGGTGAGGTAAACTCAACCATTGTCATCGGTACACCAGGCTACATTCCAAACGAACAAGCCAATGGTAAACCAAGACTGTGTAGCGATGTCTATGCAGTGGGAATGCTAGGAATTCAAGCTTTAACAGGGATACAACCACGTAAGCTAGCCACTGATCCTTTGGATGGAGAAGTGGTTTGGCGTAATTTGGTCAATATTAGCAATGAGTTGGCGAATGTTTTAACCAAAATGGTGCGTTGTAACTTCAAAGAGCGATATCAAACAGCAGCAGAAGCCTTGCAAGCACTCCAAGCACCATCGTCACCACCGTCAACAATACAGCAAATACCGCCAGCTAAAGTTAAAACTTCATCTAGCTCATCGTCTCCTAAACCCCAGACTCAAGGAATTAGAACTCTGGGGTTATTTAGTCTGATTGGGGTTGGGTTTAGTTTAGTGATTATTGGGGAGCGTTTTTTACCATTTTCTTTGCAGGAAAATCAACCAACCAAAACCACCAATCCACCAGTCGAAACGATCAAAAACAAGCCACAAGCTTTACCATCAACACCAGCGAATAAACGCAGCAAAAATTTCTTTACCACCTCGCCAACAATTTCACCATCGATGTTCACACCGCAGCGTGAATCTAATCAGCCTGCTCCCGCACCATCTCCATCCCCAAGCAAAAACAACACAAAATCATCTCCACCTGTTGTTAAGGAAGAAATTAAACTATTCACACCACCTCCAACAGAAAGCGAATCACAACTATTTCCGACTCCAACTAAGGAGGAAATTCAACCATTTACTCCTCCACCTCCAACCGAAAGTGAGTCCCAAACACCCCCCCCACCAACCCAGGAGGAGGAAATTCAACCCTCTACGCCTCCAACACCTGAAAGTGAATCACAGCCAACTCCAACTCCAACTCCAACTAAGGAAGAAATTCAACCATCTACGCCTCCAACACCCGAAAGTGAATCACAACCATCTCCATCTCCAATCGAGAGTAATCCACAACCTACTACACCCGTAACTGAAGAATCAAACCAACAAATGATGATTGTACCTGCTACACCCAGCACAGAAGAGCCAAATCAGCAGATGACAATTGTACCTACTACACCTGAAACAGAAGAGCCAAATCAGCAAAAGACGATTGTACCTACTACACCCGTAACTGAAGAGTCAAAGCAGGAAAAAATGATTGCACCTGCTACAGCTGTAACTGAAGAGCCAAATCAGCAGATGACAATTGTACCTACTGCACCTGAAACAGAAGAGCCAAATCAGGAAAAAATAATTGTACCTGCAACACCCGTAACTGAAGAGCCAAATCAGGAAAACATGATTGTACCTATTACACCTGTAGCAGGGGGGTAAGCTTACCCATGGTTGGAAACTGGTGGGCTTGAGTCGCAGAGCGACATGCTCCAGAACGAAGATTTTCAGTAGCCCTAAGAAACTAACAATCTATAGAATTTGAACGATTAGCCTGTTAATTGCTGTTTAACTATGAAACCAGATGAGATTGAAGCAGTATTGCAAACAGCCTTTAATCGCTGTGAAACAGCTAACTGCCCTCTCACTGACATGCAGAAACAGATTTTACTGCAAGTACTACAGCAAATTCCAGAAAACCCTGATCTAGAATTGTCAGATCAACCTAACCCATTAGATGAGTTAACACCACAAGAGTTACAAGCTTTTCTAAGGTATATTAAAGCACAAGAAAAACAAGACTTTTCATGGAAAGTACAGTTACTAAATGACTGGCTACGTGAAAATAACTCTGGAGAGGTACAATTTATCCGCGATCGCTACGGTTTACAGTGGCTTAACCGCATTCAGCCTTATCATTTTAATCAATATTCTTCTGAAGATATATTAAACCTGAAAGTGGGCGATCGCATTGAAGTCTGCAATGCACTATGGGAATGGGTACAAGACGATGGCCCTTGTCCACGGGAATGGTTTCCTTGCCTTGTCATTCAAGTTGATGAAATTCAAAATGGCAATGGATCTTGTATTAATTGCATTGTTCGCTTTAATAACGGTGCTGAGTATGAAATTCAGGGTATTTACGAGTGGAATCGTTATAATTGGCGCTGGCTAAAGGGTGGCGATTTCTAATCGAGAAGGCTTCGCCTACGCTACTAGTGAGAGACAAGATTTTGGCAGGTTTGCAAGTTATCTTCAACCCATAATGTTTAATAATGAATGGTGTAAATGTTGAGATTTATTAAGTTAACATTATGAAGTCTTGGCGAGTATTAGCTGCCTTCATCTTAGCTATGGTGCTGCTGTTGTTTCCCCTCTCAGCAGAAGCAGCAAAATTTTCTAGCAGCCGTTTTGCAGGCTATAAAC
Source organism: Pelatocladus sp. BLCC-F211 (assembly GCF_041928655.1). NCBI lineage: Bacteria > Bacillati > Cyanobacteriota > Cyanophyceae > Nostocales > Hapalosiphonaceae > Pelatocladus > Pelatocladus sp. BLCC-F211. The sequence continues at coordinate 33,509 of NZ_JBHFLM010000116.1, forward strand.
CAATGAGTAACGCAGATTTTTCTGGTCAAACCTTAATTGGCGAGGAGTTTTCCAAGGTAAAGTTAGATCAGGCTAATTTTAGCAAAGCTGATTTACGTGGTGTTGTTTTTAATAGTGCATACTTAGAAAAAGCAAATTTGCATGGCGCTGATTTTACCAATGGCATTGCTTATCTAGTTGATTTCCGGGATGCTGATTTAAGTGATGCAATTTTTACAGACACAATGTTGCTCTATTCCACTTTTGATAATGTTGACATCACAGGTACTGATTTCACTAATGCAGTTTTAGATGGTCCTGAGTTGAAAAAGCTCTGTGCTAAAGCAAGTGGTGTAAATTCTAAAACGGGTGTGTCTACGAAAGAGTCTTTAGAATGTAAGTAATAGTTGTTAGTTGGTGGTTATTGATTGTTGGTTGTTGGAACAATCAACACCAACAACCACTCACAACTTTAATCTGAATCATTAATTCAGTGTATCCACTTATCTTATTACAAGAATTAGTTAACTGCTGCTGAGTTTCAGTGAAATTTCTCATACTTATCATGTCATAAATATGTTAAACCAGTCTTACTAGTATTTACATATTTGTGTGAGATGATTTTGTCTAATTTTTATAATTATTTATTTTGGGTTTCATATTAAATAAGCAAGTTTCAATAACTATAATTTTTTTTCTTATACAATAATGTAATAGCTTGATACATTATTTTTAATTTTATTAAAGCCTGGGAAAGCACTTATTTTATGTTGCAAAATCAAGTTAATCACAAGACCATAAAAAAAACAGAATTAGATGCTTATATTGGCAAGTTACTCAACAATCGTTATCTTGTCAGAGATTTAATTGGTAAAGGTGGGATGGGTAGAGTCTACCTAGCAGAAGATATTGCAAAAGGTGGTATACCAGTTGCAGTTAAGATTTTGTCAATGAATTTGGCTAATCAGCAATTGTCTCAACGTTTCGCCAAAGAAATTTTCATTGGTGCTCAACTAGGACGAAAAAGTAAACACATCGTTCGAGTATTTAGTTATGGTGTGACTGAAGACAAAATTCCCTATTATGTTATGGAGTATCTACAAGGGAAGAATCTCAAACAAATTCTCAAAAATGAGTCTTTCAAACTCTCAAACTTTTTAGAAATTTGTTATCAAATTTGTTTAGGTTTACAATGCGCTCATCAAGGTGTAAGTATTAAAGGGGAGATTTGTCCAGTCATTCACCGAGATATTAAACCAGAAAATATATTTATCATCGAAAATAATAAAGATGAGTGTGTCAAAATTTTAGATTTTGGGATTGCTAAATTTTTAACTGATCGTTCTGGTATGACACTGACTGAGTCTTTTATTGGCAGTTTACCTTATTGTTCTCCAGAGCATATGGAAGGACGCAAACTCTTAGATGTGCGTTCTGATATCTACAGCTTGGGAGTGTTAATGTTTGAAATGCTAACAGGTAAACATCCATTCCAAATCAAAAGTAATTCTTTCGGTGAATGGTATCAAGCTCATCGTTTTGAAATACCGCCTCTGTTTGAAGAGTTAGTACCTCAGATGAATATACCCAAGGAACTCAAAAAATTAGTCATGAGTTGCTTGGCGAAAGAAGTAAGCAATCGCCCCGCAAATGTTAACCAAATATTATTAAACTTAGAACAGTTACAGCGTAAATCTAATAATCTTGTTGTTGAGAACAAGAAAAATATTCAAACTCAGGAATTAGTTCAGTTAGTACCTGTAACTTCATTATCAGAAAAAATATGTTTACAGAAGACTTGGCCTAAAAATCAACCAATAGCTCCAATTTGTTTTCCACATTTACTACTCACACAACATGGAAATGTGCCTACTTTCTGGGCAATGTTATCTAAAAAAGAAATAAATCAAATTCTATACAAAAATAATTCTACAGAATTTGTTTTTCAAAAAAAATTATATCCAATGGTGTTATGGATCACAGTTTTATCTGATGCTCAAGTTCAATTGACAAGATGGTTATCTTGTTTTTTAGATTTAAAAGAGCCTCAAGGACAAAAAATAGTCCAAAGTTTAGCGAATACTGGCTACTATCATCTACTTTTTTTTGCGTTGGAAGATCCTAAAGTCTGCGTTAACGTTATCACTTTAACTCTCACCGCCAGCCAGTGTCAGCAACTAAGAGACTGGTTAGAGCATAGCCAAAATTTCAAGACTCTGATTTCGCCTAGAGAAAGCAAAACTATTCTGAAAACCGAATATGAAAAAATTAAACCACAAATTCTGCATAAGCTACTAAAAAAGCTCAAGCAAGAAAAATCTATTTTTAAATATTGGCTATTTAAGTTATTTGGTAAATATTTCAATTTATTTACAAAGAAAGGTAGAGAGCAGTCCCGATGAAAAAATTTCACCACCAAGCATGAAAATGGGCATTGGGGGATCGGGGATTGGGCATGAATCAGTTAACAGTTAACAGTTAACAGTTAACAGTTACCAGTTTAATTTGATCAGTGATCACTGAGAAGTTGTCCCCCTTGTCCTCCTCTTGGGATGTAAGGGTGCGATCGCTTTCGTAATTTTGACGCGTATAATTTAAATCAATCGTTACCATCGTATTTTTATTTTACTTTGAGACTTGACATTTTTTGCATGATCTACATTAGGTCTGCTAAAAGTACGCAAAGAAAATCACAGAGGAGAAACTTTGATTTGAAGGTAATATCTAGTATTATAGATTTAATCCAATCATAACTATTTGAAAAAAATATATAAGCATTTTTTACAGTAACTATCGTTGAATTGTCTAGGTAAATAATTCCATTTTGAGAGCGATTAAGGATAATCTGTTTTTAACAAGATTAAACAAATATAAATTTGTTTAAATTCCCATAGCGACGTTGTCTGGAAGCAACGGTTGTGTTTTTACAACCGCTATTTGGTTTTGCTGCAAATCTAGAGGTGAGTTAATGACTCAATTCCTGCTTGAGACGGTTTGGTTGATACCTTTATATGCCTTAACAGGTGGGCTTTTGGCTGTGCCTTGGTCGCCGGGAATAATCAGGCGTACAGGGCCAAGACCAGCAGGTTATGTCAATTTGATCATGACATTTTTAGCCTTTATTCACGCTACTTTGGCATTCCCTGCAACTTGGAACCAACCAGCTTATCAAGTATTTATACCTTGGTTGAATACTGCGGGTTTAAACCTGTCCATTGATTTAGAAATATCTTCGATCAGTATTGGCGCAATGATCGTAGTTTGTGGCTTAAATTTGCTAGCACAGATTTATGCTATTGGCTACATGGAAATGGACTGGGGTTGGGGACGTTTTTATTCTTTATTGGGATTATTTGAAGCGGGACTATGCGCTCTTGCTTTGTGCAACAACTTATTCTTTAGCTATGTAATTCTGGAAGTCCTGACTCTAGGAACCTACTTACTAGTTGGGTTGTGGTTTAGCCAACCTTTAGTAGTCACTGGTGCGAGAGATGCGTTCTTAACCAAGCGGGTCGGCGACTTATTCCTATTGATGGGAGTACTAGCAATCTGGCCTCTAACAGGAACTTGGAATTACACAGAATTAGCCGAGTGGTCAGCTAATGCTAATGTTGATCCAACATTAATTACACTAGTTGGTTTAGCACTCATTGCTGGGCCAATGGGTAAGTGCGCTCAATTTCCCTTGCATTTGTGGTTAGATGAGGCAATGGAAGGCCCTGTCCCCAGTACAATTTTGCGTAACTCGGTGGTGGTTGCTAGTGGTGCTTGGGTGCTAATTAAACTACAACCTGTTTTTAGTTTGTCGCCGATAGTTTCTATGGCGATGGTTGGTATCGGTGCAATCACAGCAATCGGTGCTTCCTTAATTGCGATCGCTCAAATTGATATTAAACGTTGTTTGTCTTATTCTGTCAGCGCCTACTTGGGTTTGGTATTTATCGCCGTTGGTACACAGCAAGATGAAGCCGCATTGTTGTTAGTACTTACCCACGCTTTGAGTGCAGCTTTGCTGGTGATGAGTACAGGGGCTGTGATCTGGAACAGTATTACTCAAAATGTCACTCAGTTGGGTGGACTATGGTCACGTCGTCCAATATCTGGATTAGCCTATGTAGTAGGTATTTTGGGGCTAATTGGTTTTCCTCCCTTGGGTAGCTTTTGGGCTTTGTTGAAATTAGCAGATGGACTGTGGACAACAAAACCTTGGCTGATTGGAATAGTCATAGCAGTTAATGCTTTGACAGCTTTTAGTTTAACCAGAGAATTCTGTCTGATTTTTGGTGGAAAACCCAAGCAAATGAGTGAGCGATCGCCCGAAGTTAGCTGGCAAATGGCGTTACCAATGATCATTTTGCTAGCCTTTACCTTACATCTTCCTTTAATATTGCAAAGTTTATCACTCTTACCGAGTTGGGCTGATCTAAATAAAGATGTTGCACTTCTTTTAATTTGGTCAAGTATTTTTGGTTGCAGTATTAGTGGTGCAATTTATCTAGGCAATGTACCAAAACCAATTCGCCTACCTTGGAAAGGTTTACAAGATTTAATCGCCTACGATTTTTACACTCCCAAACTCTATCGGATGAGCATTGTTTTGAGTGTTGATCTGATTTCTAAACTTGCCGACATTGTTGATCGTTTTGTCGTTGATGGTATTGTGAATTTGGTTGGTTTAGCTTCTATTGGTGGTGGCGAAAGTCTCAAATATAGTACCTCTGGACAAACCCAATTTTATGCCTTTACTGTCCTTTTAGGAGTAGGTGTTTTAGGAATATTCGTCACCTGGCCCTACTGGGGAAATCAGTTTTTAGATATGATGTTTTAGTCTCGCTTTGTTTTGTTAAATTTGGTGTTGGAGCATCTTAAATGAGCGGCATTGTTTCAAGAAGAAATTTACTGAAGTTAGGCGCAGGAGCAGCAGGTACAGGAGTATTAACAGCTGGAGTTGGTTCGGAATTATTTTCTCCACCAAAAGCAATTGCCCAAAATAATATATCTCCCGATCAAGCATTAAAACAACTCTTAGAAGGTAATGAACGGTTTGCTCAAAGAAAACGGCAAAACCCCCATCAAAGTTATACACGTCTAGTAGAAGTTGCCAAAGCTCAAAAACCATTTGCTTCGATTCTCGGTTGTGCAGATTCGCGTGTACCTTCAGAAATTATTTTTGATCAAGGATTTGGAGATTTATTTGTCTGTCGTGTAGCTGGCAATATTGCCACACCAGAAGAAATTGGCAGTTTAGAATTTGGCAGCTTAGTATTAGGTGCAAAAGTAATCATGATCGTGGGTCATGAAAGATGTGGTGCGGTAGATGCCACAATCAAAGGCGCTCAAGTTCCTGGTCAAATTGGTAGTTTATTGGCTGCTATTAAACCTGGTATAGAACAGTCAAAAAATCAGCCTGGAGACAAGTTAGAAAATGCTTGTAAAGCCAACGTTGTTGCTCAAGTAGAAAAACTGAAAAAATCGCCAGTTCTCGCGCAATTAATTCAAGAAAATAAACTCAAAATTGTCGGTGGATACTATGATTTAGATACTGGCAAAATCACTATGGTAAGTTAGCAAGTTTACTAGGTTTGTAGTGAGGACTTTAGTCCTCTATCAGCGCTGTGTTCGCTCAATAAAGGACTAAATTCCTGACTACAAACTCTGGATTGATCTCATAGAAAAGGAGCTTTTACCTCAATACGGTTCAGTTAAGGCTAAAAACTAAAACTAGCGTAGGTTGGGGAGCCAGTGCGTTGCGGGGGTCCCCCCCGTTATAGCACCTGGCGTTTGAGGAACGTAGACGCGCCCTGCGCGGCTTCTCGCAGAGTAACCCAACATTATCAAGGCTTTGTTGG
>NZ_JBHFLM010000117.1:0-11912 GCF_041928655.1 Pelatocladus sp. BLCC-F211
GGGATCTCCAAAAAATAAAATATCCAGCCCTATCAAATATATTTTGGCTCAACCCAAGAATTGGTGAGCGTTCCGCCCTTCAGGCGGAACGCGAGGGCTGGATATTTTATTAATTGGAAAGGCCTAAGCGCTAAATGCGTCACTATCTGACTCAAAAGCTAACATTTCTGAAGTTATTAATTACTTATCTTGACCCAAAACGTTTTGGGTCAAGATAAAAACCAAGCATTTATATATATTTAGTAGTTACAAGCTTGAGATCAGTAATTAGCTAAAATCCCTGTGCTGGGGTGAATTGACTTCACCCATTTCTACAGGTTTATTCCAAAGATAGTTCACGCAAACATATCAAGGTCAACGTCTATTGTAGTTTCCTCTTGTGATGTTGATGTCTGTTCTATTATTGGTACACCTGCTTTCGGAGTCAACTGACTATGTGGTAGTAAACCTCTTTTGTAATCCCAATAAAAATTAATTATATGGTAGAGCGCATCAATAAATTTTTCGCCTCTGTGTGCTGCTACTGCCCGAACGATTTCAGCTTCTCTGGTTCTAATCCGCGCTTTTTCCCACTTTGGTTCGTTACTCATTACCTACACTCCTTTTTTCGCCGCTTGCTGCATCGCCAGCTTGAACATCCCTCGCACAGAAGCCATCTCTGGGCGCTCGCTCACCACTTCTAATCCCTTAGATGTCAGCACTTTTGCAAAACCTGGTAAGCTTACACCACCTCCAATACAAATTACCCTGTAACCAGACTTTGTTAGTCTCACTGCTTCGTAACTGTGTTCTTTGAGATTTTCATTCCACCACTGCACTAGGCATTGCTGATATATTTCTTTGATATTGCACCCCTCTACATAAAAAGAACCTAGTTCTATTTGTTCACGGATTTTTCGCACATCCCCTGTGTAACCGTAATTCTTACCTTTCATCGCTGAAGTGATCATTAGGTACAGTTGATTTACTCCGATGTTAGAAACTAATGTCTCTTGCGGACGCTTGCCAATATAAGGAGTCAGTAGAGTTGTTCCTGCTCCAAAATCCAGGGTCGCTATTCTTTCTTCGCTGTAGTCTACAATTGCACCAAATCCTTCTGGCACTACTAAAAGTACTTCTGTTGATAATTCCACATCTTTACCTGCCAGACACAAATTTAGGCAAACCTCTAACTTCCCCTTGATTTCTTCCTTATGAGACTGCCAAGCATGAGAGGACACTACTATATAATTTTTCATCACACTCGGAAGTTGGGGAAAGTGCGCCAAAGCACCTAAATACAGTTTCTGAATTTCTTTGATCTTGGCGCTTTTATCCATGACTGTCGCTCGTCCAGTTGGAGATTTTGCTGCACCATACCCTACACAGAATACTTCTGTATTGCTAAGAGTCCTATCTTTAATCACGACATTGCCTAAGCTATCTGATGGACTGCATTGAGTATCGATGTAACTCTCTATGCGGTCTTCGTAATCAAGAGTGGCTACTTTTATACTGGAGTTGGCTAAATCTAAAGCTATCTTAAAATTTTGTTTCGGACGCGCCATATTTTCCATATCCTGAATGGTGGGAGTTGAATAAGAGGCTCTTAGCAGGGGGAGAAGAAGCAGGGGGCGGGGAGTGGGGGGAAATGACCCCTAGAAGGTGTTGTGGATCAGAGGGGAACACGGGTCTGAGTCTCCCACTTCACAAGCGTGATGTCACGGTAGAGTGGGTCGAATCCCCTTGCACTATCCCCTTGCCCCCTGCTCCCTGCACCCCGCCCCCTTGCTTCTTCTCCCCCTGCCTCAAATCAGTGTACACCATTAGCATGTCATATGTATGCCATCTGTATGCCATTAAAATTTTTGAAAAATCAATCAGACTATTAATTGGGTTGCAAATCTCTAGCAGCTTACCCCTAATGTTTGAGAACTTAATAAAGCTTAAAAACCTTGCCAGAGATGGCTTTCAGGAATTGCTCTTTATTGTTGTTCATCAATAAACAAATGAGGTTCTCGAATTATTTTTTCCGATGCAAATGTGTAATAACTTGATCAATTTCGTTTGCTCCCACTTTTTTGATGTCAAATGCGACTGTCATGTGTGGTACATATGGCATACATATAATAAATCTGTTGAAAATTATTGGGCAATATATTTAGCTTTTTTCTAATATCAAGCTAAGATACTTATTTAGCTTATCTATACTATATTTTTATACTCTCTTTTTTTCATCTTAATAAGAATTTTAGGAAGACAGCTTCAGATTAATTAAACAATATCTCAAATTAAATATATGATTATTTGGCACTAAATTGAATTTTAATCAATAGAATTATTACTCTTTTATTAGACATCAACTCCTAATCATTCAAAATCTAAAACCTAAATTAATACGTCTTATTCCTAAGTATATCAGGCTTTTTTGCTTATATATAACCGAAATTATCAGACTGCTTTTATATCTCATACCATTATTTACTTTATCAAACAATATTAAAAATATCGATTAATTAGCACTTGGGTAAATTATAGTACTTTAACTGATTAATTTTATTTACCGTATTTGTTATTCAATTGACAATATTTTATTTTAGATTTTGTGTTTATATATTCAATGTCAATTTATTTTTTTATCAAAATTACTTCTACATATAGTTATTATCAGGCGAGTTACTATTAATAATTAGATTTTTAGAGTATTTATACTTAATTGATGCTCTTTATAACTTTCATTGCTGCCACTACCTCTAGGCCTTTCCAAGTAATAAAATGCCCAGCCGTATTAAATATATTTTGGCATCCGCCCAAAGATTTAGGCGCTTTCGCCTAAACGGCGAAAGCGACGGCTGGGCATTTTATTATTTGGAGTACTCCTAGTGTTTTGACGTTCTTTGTAGTATAAATAGTAGTTTTATTGAAACACGTAGTGATACGCAGAGTATAAAAATAAGTTGGTCGGTTGGTCGGACTTATATTTATTCGACTCATTCAAGCTGGAGAGCGTGGAGTTCTTGCTGCGCCCTACCGGGCTAAGACACGCCTGACCAACGCCCTTCAAGGCAAGGATGCTAAGGCACAAGGGAGCGAATAAATTAGCCCCTAAGTCGAGGCGCGCCTGAAGAGCGAAAGCGCGCTCAAAGGTGGGTTGAGCCAAAATATTTTTAATACGGCGCTTGCTAATTTATTTTTTGGAGATCCCTAAGAAAAAACAACAGATAAATGCGCTTACGCGCAACTTGTGATGACAAAACTTACATAGGAGTTTTTAGAATGCAATACCAAGATATTCTCACAGTCACAATCTTTGCAATCACCATTACATTCGGCACATTAATGCTATTAGATTTCGTTGCGCTAACACATAAGCTTATTAAGCAAGCGATCGCTTCTCACTCCCAACCCGACTTCTCGCACAATACCAGCACTAATCTCACTAATCAAAAACAAACGCTCACTTTCACTATACCCGATCCCTGGACGCTGCCGATTGAGTGTGAGTTTGACGAAGTTAAAAAGCAGTCGCAGGCAACAGCGTGTCTATTTCCTACATTGTTGTTACCACCCGCCAAAGTCCAAAGCAAGCGCTCAAGCTCCAAATCCAAAAAGACTACTACAGTAACAGCAGCGCCAGAACCCAAGCGTCGTGGTAGACCACGCAAGGTGGCATAGAACGGGGAAAAGCCTGAACAAAACGTGCTTTCTTCTTGATTTGTTCAGGCGTGGTAATGATAACTAACAACTATAACTGATGCTTATGACTACTGATACAGAACTACTACAAGCACTTGCACGACAGGAAGAGTTGCTCAAGAGTCTGTTGGCTGCACTCTCTAAGCCAAAATTGGGACTCCACAACGATACAGGAATTTGCAAAATTTACTGCAATCGACAACACAATAATTGCCTTTGGTATACCTTGACCAATGGTGAGCCAGTACCTGTTAATGCTACTGCCCTCACCGGATATTTGAAGGAATTGAAATTTGAACAGACTTCGCGACGTGGCAAGCCCTGCCATAAGCTGAGTACTACTATTGCAGCAGATCGGCTTTACTTACTCGAATCCGGGCATGATACCCACTTCAGCAAAGCCTTATTGAGTGCCATCGCATCTCTCACCCATGAGCAATTGATCCAACCAATCACAATCTCGCCAGCACCTGGAGATGATGAATCAGTCCTGTTCTGCCGTGTATGGATAGGCTCCTACTATATCAAAGCACCCTATACAGAAGATACAGACTGGAAACAGACGGCAAAAACAGCGATCGCGGCTGTAAAAGCAATACAAACAAGCTCTTGAGCAGGCAGCGGCAAGCAACCAGAAGAGGCAAACTACTAGGGGGAAAGACCCCCTTTTTCTGAGCGCCAATATGCTTACGCATCAATAATTTTGAACAAGCGCGAAAAGCGAGAAACATATGGTACAAGTAGTTGCTTCTTCCTCAACAGAAACATTCTTGAAAGACGCTGTAGTAGAGCGTTATAACCTTCAGAAATTGAATAAGACTCGTATCCGTTTCAAGATTCAACTCAAGAAAACTACCAAAAGCAACGCTCCAAAGTGGGCGGATGTCCTCAAAGCTTCTCAAGACGAACAAGAATCGGATTTGGTGAAGATAAAAACTTCGGAGGTTGGTTTAAAGGGAATCAAAGTCTTCAAAGCCCTGGACGAAGCCGCATCTGAGTTGAGGCAAGAAATCGCCTCACTACAAGAGTGGATGAGTAACGACAATGGGGATTGGATTTGTCCAATTGATTTAGCACCTTTGGTGTGGAATCAACTATTAGAAATTAGAGATTCGATTGCTCCTGCCTTGCGTAGTCAACTTCAAAAAGAGTATGAAAAAGGCTATGCAGATTATAACTCTCGAATCGACAAATTTCTATCTTTAAATGCTTGGCAATTAGAGATAGAACAACAACAACAAGTCAAGCAGAATTTGCTCAAAGCATTCCCACTTTTAGAGGAATTAGAAGATTATTTACAGGTAATGATTGGACGACCCACTATCATTCCTGCAATCAGTGAGCAGTTATCAGACCAACAAGCCGAATGCTTGGAGCAAATAACTCGATTTATCCACGAGTATGACCAAAACCTGGAGCAACGATTAAGGGAAGCAGCGATCTCAGGAGGTGAACAACTAGCAGCCCAGTTGCTCGAAGAATTAAGCGAGTGGGAACCGGGACGTAAGCCAGTCCAGTTCAAGAAAAAGATGTCTAAGCACCTACAGAAAATACGGGTGTTGTTGGCGAATGCTTCACCGGAGGCAGGCAGTAGTCTCCAAGAAATGATGAATCATTTGGATTCCATCGTTAATGATCCAGCAATTGCATCCAAGAATTTGGGGACACAGCAGCGATCGCAACTTCAGCAAAAGATAGATGCAATAGCCTCTAAGCTGCTGGACTCTCAACGCAACTTGCAACAGTTAGCAAGCGGTGACATGGGTTTATCAAAAGCTACCGTGATGTCCTTCAAGTTCCGTTAAACACAAAGTATTTGCCACTCCGGAGATAACAAATGTCACATTTCTCAACAATCAAAACTAAGCTAACCAACCGAGAAGGTTTGGTACAAGCACTGCAAGATTTGAAGCTGCAACCCAAAGTTTACAAGGAGCCATACCCATTAACAGGTTATTATGGCTCTTCGCAAGCACAAAGCGCTGAAATTATCATCCCTGGTCATACGATCAAAGCCCGTGCAGACATCGGTTTTCGATGGAATTCCAAGTCTGGAGTATACGACATAATCCACGATGCTTATGAAACAAATCCCCGACTAGGACAAAACTTCTTTACTCACAATTTGGTGCAGGCTTACGGACGAAGAATGGTTCTGTCTAAAGCTGCCCAACTTACCGAACAGTTTGGCGAATGCACTATCACTGAGACAAGTAATGGTCAACTACAGACCCTACGTCTGACTTTTGCTGCACATCAACAAGTCAAACAGTACGCACGGAGATAAGTATGGAACGTTCAATACTGATACATTTTGACAAAACTACGGGTGAAGTGAAGATAGAGGCAGAAGGATTTGATGGGCTTTCTTGCCTGGAAGCGACTCAACCATTTGAAGAAGCCTTGGGGATTGTACAGGGCGATCGCATCTACAAAGCCGAAGCGCAAACGCAACAAAAAAGGACTACTTCATCTCATCAAACACACCTACGGCAGTAAACCTACGAAGGGGGGCAAGGATGTCCCCCGTATAGAAAAATGAGTGAATTATCTCAACAACACCCGTTTGTTCACGTTTATCCCCAACAAAAAGCACGGCAATCCACGATCATCAAAGGCAATACTGAAGGACTGTGTGCGCTTATTAATGCTCTAATCTCTGCAATCGCACACCCAGACCGTAACGGAGTGGCAGAACTATTTTGCGGTGATGCCGAACCGTATGAGGTAATTATCAACCTTGTAAAAACTCACGACGAACTTTCTCCACTACCCTACCAAAATTTGCAATCATGAAATTGTCAAGTCTAATAACAACTATCGATTCTCAAATTCCCATCGTTGCCCTTGACGTTTTATCGCCAGAAGAAACAACTATTGTCCAATGGCTGACTACTGAAGCACTGTCCAAGCTCAAAAGTCCAGTCTATTTCTGGAATCTTGGAGTTAATGGACTAGAACAATGTTTGATTGCCTCGGACGGGGGACTAGTATTCAAACCTGTACCTGAGTACAAAAGACCTGCTCACATTGATCCGCTAATTTATGTCTTCGAGTACATCAGCAGTTTCGATAGTAATGGGGTATTCATTCTGGGAGATGTCCACCCCTTCATTGGTAAAAACTCCCCACCACTAAGTTGGGAAATTCTGACTCTTGTGAAAAACCTTTATCACAGGTTGAAGCCAACAGACAAACGCATTGTACTTTTGGGTCAAAACATTCGGTTGCACGAGTCCTTGGTGCGGCTTATCCCTTACTGCGAGGTTCCACTACCTAGTATTGGACAGATTCAACAGCATTTGGATTCATATTTACTCTACTTGCAAGAGTCAGCCTCCGAGCAAGAAGTAGTTTTCCGTGTTTTGCTTACTTGTGAAGAAAAAGAAAACCTTGCCCGTGCAGCGCTAGGGCTGACCTTGGAAGAAATCAGCGATTTTCTCAGATTAACGGTCAAAGAGAATCTGACGGCACAAGGCATAGTAATTGATCCCACACTCACACCCCTTGTTGTTGAGTACAAAACTCGGCTGTTGGCTCAGATGGGTATTGAGTTGGGCAAGCCAGCGACAATCCCATTTGGTGGACTAGACCTATTGCGTGAGTGGTTGCAACGTCGCCGGCGACTGTTCACCCAACAAGCGCGTTCCCTCAATCTGCCACAGCCTAAAGGTGTGCTGTTGGCGGGACCGCCCGGAGTAGGTAAGACACTGCTGGCGAAGAACATTGCCAATATACTCAACTTACCACTACTGCAACTTGATATTGCCTCAATGTTGGGCAGTTTGGTTGGTGAATCTGAAGGCAATGTTCGCCGTGCCTTGAAAACTGCTGAAGCCATCGCACCGTGCGTATTGTGGATAGACGAGATTGGTGCGACACGATAGCGCACGAAGGGATAGAAGCCAGATGGCTTCTAAGGTGAGTGGGAAAACAATTCCCCAGCCAAGTGTCCAAGGCTGTCCCTGCCCCCAAGGGCGTAACTGGTAACGGTTAGGTCTTTTGCAAGGGGGAAATGTCTAAGGAAGCATCTAGCCAAAAGATGTGACCGGGCTAAGGGAAGGTTGGACGGGTGAACGAAAGTGAATCCTTGATGAGGCTTCGTCACGATCCAAATGCTGAAAACGGCTGAAACGGCATTATTGGGCAAAAGGTTGTACGTCCTACCTCCGTACAAATAAGGACACCAAATGCCCCGGAGTATAAAGGACACCCACCCCAACCGCATCTCACCCGTGTGAAACGTGTTAACCCCATTCAGGTCTGTGGTTTGTTAATAACCATAGTAAGCCAACCGTAAGGAAAGCAGAACTCCTGAATGGGAAGAGGATGCCTCAACAAGCGAAAGCCGCCAAGCCGAAAGGCAACGGGAAACCTATAACCGGGCGGATAGGTTAAATAACCGACCTGAAAAGGTGCTGACGTGAGGCAGGTGAGTTACCTGGAATTCGATGTAAAGAAACTGAACTGAGGTGCAGGTTAGATGTATTTTAATAATACAAACTCAACCAAAGAACAAACTGATTGGAACAACGTCAATTGGCGTAAAGCCAACAGAATTGTCAAGAATCTAAGACAACGTATTTTCCGGGCTACTGCAATGGGCGACTGGAAAAAAGTTCGCTCACTCCAGAAATTGATGCTGCGTAGTTACTCAAACTGCCTTCTAGCAGTAAGAAAGGTTACTCAGCAAAACCAAGGCAAGAAAACGCCAGGAATAGACAAGGTGTTAGTTAAAACACCAACAGCCAGAGGGAAGTTAGTAGATAAAATCACTAATAATACCCCTTGGAAAGTCTTGCCTGCACGTCGGATATATATCCCCAAAGCCAATGGGAAAAAACGCCCTTTAGGAATACCAGTAATTCAAGACCGATGCCTACAAGCAATAGTTAAAAACGCTCTGGAACCAGAGTGGGAAGCTCAGTTTGAAGGTAGTAGTTATGGTTTCCGTCCCGGAAGAAGCGCCCATGATGCCATCCAACGTATCTACGTGTTATCTAAAGGTAATAGTTCCAGAAAATGGATAGTAGATGCTGATATTCAAGGATGCTTTGACAACATAAATCAGGAATTTTTACTTCAACAAATAAGCAGATTTCCTGCTAAAGAACAAATCAAACAATGGTTGAAAGCCGGATTCATTGAAATATCAAAACGGGAACATACATGGAATCCAACTGAAACTGGAACACCACAAGGCGGGATTATCAGCCCACTATTGGCTAATATTGCCTTGCATGGAATGGAAAAATTTCTCAATATCAAATATACCAAAGATGGTAGGATATCTGAGAGAAGTAAGAGGGCAATGGTACGATACGCGGACGATTTTGTAGTATTTTGCAAAACTCAAGAAGATGCTGAACAGGTAATCAAAGATTTACAAGAATGGATGCAAGTTAGGGGGCTTTCCCTCTCTAGTGAGAAAACTAAAATTGTGCATACTTCTAAAGGCTTTGACTTCTTGGGTTTTAACATAAAGCAATATCCAAGAACGACTACAAAATCTGGATGGAAACCGCTTATTAAACCCAGTAAAAAGTCTGTACAGAGGTTGAAAAGTAAAGTGCGAGAAATTTGGTTCGCCTGCAAAGGTAAGCCAGTAGAAGTAATCTTAGAAAAACTTAATCCCATAATCATGGGATGGGCAAATTACTTCCGCACTCAAGTGTCTAAAAAAACCTTTCACGACCTTGACTATTGGATGTATATTCGGGAACAGAGATGGGTGAAATACTCCCATCCTCGTAAACCTGATAGATGGCGCGAAGCTAAATATTGGGGAAGATTAAACCTTGATAGATACGACAACTGGGTGTTTGGAGACAAACAAACAGGTAGGTATCTATTGAAGTTTAGCTGGTTCCCGATTCAAAGGCACACCCTGGTCGAACTCTACGCATCTCCTGATGACCCTAATTTAAGGGAATACTGGCGCAAAAGGAACAAGACGAAAGTCAATGACCAATCACCAGGCAGACAGAAGATTGCTAGAAGGCAGGGATACATCTGCCCAGTTTGTGGAGAATCCCTATTTAATGGGGAAGAACTACATCTGCATCATAAAACACCAAAAAGACTTGGCGGCAAAGACTCTTACGAAAACCTTCAATTTGTACACCTTTTCTGCCATCAACAAATCCATTCTCAATCTGGAAAAGCAGATAGTTAGTAACTTGCTTGAGCCGGATGTGTTGAAAGGCACAAGTCCGGTTCTGAGGGGGGAAAGGGATGGAAATATCCCTGACCTACCCGACAGAAAGCTTTGTCAGGTAGCGGCGATACAAGTGGTGTTTCCCAGCGCATTCTGGGCAATATCCTCACCTTTATGTCTGAGTGTACGGCTGGAGTGTTCGTTGTCGCCACTTGCAACGATCCCCAGGCACTGCCAACTGAGTTGAAACGCAAGGGAAGGTTTGACGAAAATTTCTTCGTTGATCTACCAACTGCACCAGAGAGAGTCGAAATCCTCAAGATTCATCTGGAGAGATTCGGTATCCAGGTACAACAAGAGTATCTAGAGGCTATTGCCGAAAACACTTCTAAGTTCTCCGGGGCTGAACTTGAAACCCTTGCCGCAGAAGCGGCACTACTGGCATTTGATCAAGATAGACCGCAGCAGGTTACTTTAGGGGATTTGGAGGCTTGTCGAGAGTCTATCACACCGTTGGCTGTCCAAGATGCAGTGGCTGTAGAGCGAATGAGGAATTGGGCGAAGATAGCGCGACCGGCTTCTAGTACAGTTGCACAAACAACCAAATCACTGAAGACTGCGCGATTTCGCAACATGAATTAACAACTTTGGCATTGCCTTCGGCTAGGAGACAATGCCTATTATCTTTGAATTTAAACTCAAAAACATGGAAACATATCTCGTTTTTGTTGATGCTGTTCGTAACAGCAACAAATTTTGGAGTGCGAAAGTTTCTAGCAATAATTTAATTGTTGAATGGGGGCGAGTAGGCTATAAATCCCAAACTAAAACGCATTTTTTAGAGAGCTATCAAAAAGCTGTTCTTAAATTCAACAAACTTGTAGCTGAAAAGAAAATGAAAGGCTATCAAGCAAGTCAGCCTCAAATAGATTCTACTCGTAGTGTTTCAGAAATTACCAGAGCAATTAATCTACTCAATATTCTGCGTCCTTATGTCGCTAATCGAAACTTTGATGATAGGTATCTACAAACCCTCAATGAATATCTAAAAATCATTCCCACGCCCTTGGGGATGCAAATAGATCCGTCCAGAGTTTACCAAAGTGCGGCGGATGTTGACCATCAGCGAGAACTGCTTAATTCATTATTACCATCTCATAATGTAGCTGTTGTGCAAACATTAGAAGTAAAAACAGAAAATAGAACAGTTAGTTTGAAGTCTATCAGCAAAAATCTTTGGCGGCATTTTTAATAATTATCACCAAGCTGATTACTGGCTTGGTGTTTTTTTTATCGCTTCGCGGAAATTATTGCGAGAAAATTAAAGAAGTAGAAAACTATCGCAAAGCTAATTGTTAGCTCTTGGCAGAGAGCTACAGACATCCCAAGCATAGGTAACAACAGATAAATTCTCAACAAACAAAAACAGCACAGATATGCGACAAAGGAAGCTAGCTAGTTTCCGCCTCATCTTTGAGGCGGAAATTTTATATAAATCATTGAGGCGCTTACGCGCAATTAGGAAGTGATATTGACATGGACGATTGACTATGTTAGCAGACAAATTTGCACAAGAAGAACTTCAGCTTCTCAGACAATATATTGATGAATTATTGAAAGCAATGGACAACAGAGAGTATGTTTATTGCGAAGGCGATGAAGGTTATAAAGATTGCTGTAACTGTGCAGAAGATGCAGCAGTCAAGCTAAAGAAACAGCTTGAGGGAATAATTATTGATTGCGGTTTGTATGGAGAGATTTTGAACAATTTCGTAGAAAGCTGCGGATTGAAACTAACAAGCTCGCCAATTAAATAATATTTGAAGTGAGAAATATGGAATGAAGACTACCACAGTTTCTATTAGTTATTCCCGCAAATTTAACCTCGGCAATTATGAATCCATTGAGCTAGGTTGTTCACTTTGGGCGCAAGTGGATGCAATACGGTTCGGTTAAGCCCAAAATCAGGTAAAGTGAGGGTTATTCCCTGAATGCACTGATGTTGAATGCAACTCAAAGAATTCTCACTGATCTCACCTGTGGTCGAATCAGGTATGGTACTCAAAGCCTTAGAAACTGC
>NZ_JBHFLM010000118.1:0-33353 GCF_041928655.1 Pelatocladus sp. BLCC-F211
GTGAATAAGTAAGCGCAACGCCTGTATCGCATCGGTAGCAGGTCTGAGCGTCTAGAGGCATCTTGACAATGCCCATTTGGATTCGGCTGTTGCTGAATCTGATGCGAGAATCTGCGTCTCTTCAGAGCGCAGAGTGTCAAATAAAGTATTACTGTTTTGTCGGATTAGTGACAAATAGTAACGAGCGAACATTAAATCAGTGAACAGTGAACAGTACTAGCCGCAGTTATCAGGCATATTTTTGGGCATTTATACTCAGTGATGAAATTGATAACTAATAACTGTTTTAAGTAATTTTCATACAACAGAAAGCGATAGGATACTAGCGAGGAATTATGCCAAACTTAGTTTGCGGGGTTCGTAGTGAGCGATTTATCGCTCATATGAGGACTAAAGTCCTGACTACAAACTAGGCAAAAGTCATTTGGTGAACTACTAGCGATCGCTTAAATCAGCCAATAGTACCAGCCGCAATTATCAGGCTTTTGCTATTGATCGACTTCCTATATAATCACAAGCCAGTTTATCCTAATGTCACCTTCTGTTATAACCGTAGAAACTAAAGAAAACGTTTCGCAAAACTTAGTCATTCAGCCGCCTGCTTCTGGATTATCTTTACAAGGCCGGATTCAGATTCCAGGAGATAAATCTATTTCTCATCGTGCTTTGATGTTGGGTGCGATCGCTCAAGGTCAAACCCAAATCCAAGGGTTACTTTTGGGTGAAGATCCTTGTAGCACCGCTAGCTGTTTCCAAGCGATGGGGGCTGAAATTTCCGAGTTGAATAGTGAATTAGTAACAGTTACAGGTATTGGTTTGGGAAATTTGCAAGAACCAGCAGATGTGTTGAATGCTGGTAATTCGGGTACGACAATGCGATTAATGTTGGGATTATTAGCATCCCATCCAGGACGCTTTTTTACTGTTACAGGTGATAGTTCTTTGCGATCGCGTCCTATGTCTCGTGTAGTGAAACCACTCCAACAAATGGGGGCGCAAATTTGGGGACGTCAAGGAAATTCTTTAGCACCCTTGGCAATTTCTGGACAGGCTCTCAAACCTATTCACTATTATTCTCCCATTGCTTCTGCTCAAGTCAAATCCTGTATTTTGCTAGCAGGTCTGTTGACAGAAGGACAAACCACCGTCACAGAACCAGCCCTTTCCCGTGATCATAGTGAACGAATGCTGAGGGCGTTTGGAGCAAAATTAGATATTGACCCAGAAACTAATAGTGTCACGATTACCGGCCCTGCTCAACTCGTCGGACAAACAGTAATTGTCCCTGGTGATATCAGTTCCGCCGCCTTTTGGTTAATAGCTGGGGCGATCGTACCAAATTCAGATTTAGTGATTGAGAATGTCGGCGTTAATCCCACCCGTACAGGCATTTTAGAAGCTTTAGCCATGATGGGAGCAGACATTCAATTATTAAATGAACGGGAAGTTGCTGGTGAACCAGTCGCGGATTTGCGGGTGCGTTCCAGTCGCCTACAAAGTTGTACGATCGCAGGGGAAATTATACCTAGACTGATTGATGAAATTCCAATTTTGGCAGTAGCCGCAGTATTTGCCGAAGGTACAACTGTAATTAAAGATGCTGCCGAATTACGGGTGAAAGAAAGCGATCGCATTGCTGTGATGGCGCAGCAACTAAATCAAATGGGAGCAAAAGTTACCGAACTACCTGATGGCATGGAAATCACAGGCGGTACTCCCCTAGTGGCTACAGACTTAGATAGCTATACAGATCATCGGATAGCCATGAGTTTAGCGATCGCTGCTTTAGTTGCCACTGGTACAACTACCATCCACCGTGCAGAAGCAGCAAGTATATCTTATCCAAATTTTATTCCCACACTACAAAGTGTTATTAGTCAATAGTCATTGGGGATTGGGGATCGGGGATTGGGGACCCCACCTTCCCTGATCCCTGATCCCCGATCCCAAATAGATAGACAGCCTGCAAGAAAAATTCTACAATTTTACTGATTGTAGTAAATTGACTCATTGTATAATTACCATAAAAATGGTAGAGATTGTCCTGTAATTAACTTCGCTTGCGAAATCACTTACATAATAGAAGAGAGTATTTTAGTAGAGGACAACAAGCAAAATGGATGTAAAGGTAATATTAATCGCACTGACAGCACTTTTTACTGTATCATGCTTGTTCTTTGGCACTAAAAACGGTTTCTACGATTCTGACAACTACCATGGCAATGGCTCTGCACATTGATAGAAACACAGTCAAATGAATCGGCCCCTAATCTGTCTGATCAGAACTCTTGATGACTCAAATTTTGTGAAATCAGTAAACAGTTATCAGGCTATGGTGCGGAACTTAATAAGTACCACCAAAGCTCTCCACTCCACACTTTAGTGGTAGATTTAACCCAGATCATAAAACTGATAACTGATAACTGTTAAATAGGTTCTGTGAAGACTTCCTCCCCAATAGCAAATCCGCTTTCCAAGGGCGTAGGGGCGCAAGTTAGGAAATTAGCCCCTAGATAAAGTGATAAATATCGTTGTAACAGTTCTTGGTTTGTCGGAAATATTCATCAAAATGAGTTCAACGGGGAGGAAAGCATGAGCGATCGCCTGTCAGCATCCTCTCGTATTGATCCAGGGGAAACAGCCGGTGAACTGGAATGTACACCCTATGGTGTTAACCATACCGAAGAAGGTGTGTGTCTGTTGGTGCGGATGGGACCACACCGCTTTTTACTGGACTGCGGTTTAGCAGATATTTCACCAATACTTAAAGGGGTGACAAAGCCAGCACGTCGGGGTAGTTCGCCTCTACCAGCTGACTTTGTTTTTGTCAGTCATGCTCACCCAGATCATGCTAGAGGCTTGCTGACGCTACATCAGGCTTTTCCTCTGTTACCAATCTACGCTAGCGAAGTCACTAGTAAGTTACTACCGTTAAATTGGGTTGATCAAGAAGGTCAACAACTGTCACAATTTTGTCAGGCTTTACCTTTGCGATCGCCACTGGAACTTAAAGATGGTCTGGTGGTGGAACTATTCGCTGCTGGTCATTTACCAGGGGCTGTAGCAATTTTATTTACCTATATTACCCCACAGCGTACTTATAAATTACTGTATACTGGTGACTTTTTCTTATCTAACTCACGCTTAGTTGAGGGTTTGCGCTTAGAAGAATTGCGGGGTTTAGAGTTAGATGTGCTAATCATTGAAGGGACTTATGGTACTTCTCGCCACCCTCACCGTCGCAACCAAGAAAATCAACTTGCAGAAAGAATTAATCGCGCGATCGCTGACCGTTATTCTGTACTCATGCCCACACCTGCTTTAGGATTGGGTCAAGAACTATTAATGCTTTTACGTAGCCATCATCATTTTACAGGTCGTGACCTTGATATTTGGGTTAACGGTGCTGTTGCTACTGGCTGCGATGCTTATTTAGAATTATTGCCTCACTTTCCGCCCTCAGTACAGAATTTTGCCCGTCATCAACCGTTATTTTGGGATGAACGGATACGTCCGCGTGTTCGGCGTTTGCAGCCACAACAACGTGCAACTGTCGGTAAGTATCCCTGTATTATCATCACTGACTCTACAACTGATCTGAGTCATTATATGCAACCCGATACAGGGCCCTGGCTCATCCTCTTACCAGAAAAAACTGACATAAATACTAATCATGAGCATTTTCCAGGGATAGTCACTATTGAAAACTATCTACTTGCCCAGCATAGTGATGGCCCTGGTACAACTCAATTAATTCATAATTTGCGACCACAGCATGTGATCTTTTTTCATGCAACTCCTACCTACTTGGCAGATTTGACTAGCTTGGAGGAGCTGCAAAATCGCTATCATGTACATTCTCCGGCAATAGGCACAGTCGTAGAATTACTGATAGGTGAAACATTTTTGCAACCAGCAGCGCCGGAAACAAATTATGAAGGCGAACTGACGGAGTTAGAGACGGTTGTCACAATTGCTCTTCCTGATGCGATTACAGCCGATCCTCGTTGGCAACAATTTGCTGATACAGGTTTAATCGAAGCCCGTTGGCAAGGAGAAGAACTGGTATTGCGCGGATTATCGCAACGAGAACTTCTCAATCAAAGTAGCGATCGCTATGTGTGGTCTGATGTAGACTGCTGCGGAACTTGCCGACATCAAAGGGGACAACGGTGCTGGAATCCCGCGTCCCCTTTGTATAATTTCAAAGTCACCCTTGATGGTTACTGTCCGGCTTTTGAGCGTCCAAATGATAGTCAATAGTCCTTAGTTATTAGTCATTTGTCCTTTGTCAAAAGCAAATGACCAATGACCAATGACCAATAACTACTTAGTCTGGATTAGAATCTGTGTACCGATTGCGAATACGTTCTACCTCTGGACAGTCTTCAGTTAAGAGAGGTTCAACATTGCCACGTGGCACGGAAGCTAATTTTTGGTTGATGGCACCAATACTTTCGAGGCGAATCATCTCCTCCCAAGAGCAAACTTCATCTTCCTCTTCTGTCTCATAGCGTAGGGTCACTAAATCTCCCTCTATATCGATGATGCGGGCGCGTTCAATCCAGCGTTGCTGGTCCCGCAAGAACACACAGACCTCCCGTCCATCGCAACACAGTTGATAAATCTTGCGGTGTAGCATCTACTGCTTCTGCCTTTTTTCTAGTTAAATCTGTTAACATGTGGGTTTTATTCCCCAATTGATAGCAATCTTTCTGGGTTGATAAAATTAACCCTCAAAAATCCTCTATCTGATCCAAACTCAAGATTTGTTTATGGTTATCAACCAATGGGAATTTTGGATCGCTAATTAAAGTTGGCTTGTATTTAATTAACCAACTTACCCTCACCTATTAAGGCCATTCAGGGAATGTTAACTTCATAGAAGTCACATAATTCAGGAGTTAACCTGAACAGGTTGATAGTATTTGCTGGTAATTCCTTAGTACCATTATGTAATAAAAGATACTCAAAAACAAGCTTAGGTTGCGGTTGTTGAAGTTGCCTACTTGTATTCATTGGTATTGCTGGGAAGTCTAGGGACTCGGCTTTACTTTTACCCCTACGTAATTGATCTTAGCTTATTCTCTAGTAACCTTCATGCTTTTAAACAACATAATGCTGAAAAAGTTATGCGTCTTCTTAGTCAATCGTTACTCAATGCTGAGTTTTTTAATTTCTTTTATTGTATTTAGGACATTCCATGACCAAATTTGAAGAAGCCTCTCGCTTAATTCGACCTGCATGAACAGCATCTAGTAATGTTGAGAGGTCAGCTAAATCTTCTGGGTTATAGCTTTTCGTCGCCAGCATTTGATGAAGAAGACCCTCGGATTCAACACTCAGATATCCTGTTTGAAAGGCAGATTCAATAAGGGCGCGGATCATTGTGATTAGGTCATAATATGGCGATTATTTCTTCTACTGTGGAATATATTCATCTTTGTTGAGTTGATAGAGATCAGCAAGTAAGAGTGATTGGAGTTTAGATTTAAAGTGATTAAAATCACAGTATTATTCAAGCATTTAATTTTTTAATTTTTTATACTTTGAAGATGTAAGTATATTCTCAATACAATATTAATTTTATGTCTTAGTTGCAATTATTCCTACGCCTATAAAGCAAGAAATCCCAAAATTAAATACTTTGATTAATAATACAATAAAATATGTGATACCACGTAATTAAATGAGTTTTTCTGAAAATCTTTACCGAAAAATTGGGTTTAAAGCCCCGTCCTTCGCTTGACGGCTAAGGAGTGTCAAATATAGTTAATGACCAAAAAACATTGCTAGCACATAAATAAACGGAAATCCTCATCTTGTTGACTTAGCTGCACCCAATCCAGATTTAAGGCACGGAACTTATGCACCAGGCGATCGCAAGCAGGACGTTCAGTTGCATAATGACCAGCATCAACTAAAACTAGACCGCGATCGCGACTTTCTTGAAACTGATGAAACTTACAATCAGAAGTTAGATACACTTGAGCGCCAGTTTTGACTACCGCCGAAATAAAACTCGCTCCCGAACCTCCCAAAACCGCTACTCTGTCAATTTTTTGCTGTAAATCTGCTGTGGGAGAGAAAATCAAAGAGGGAGGATGTAGTCGATCCTGAATTGTCGTCAGTAAATCCTGCAACACTAAAGCAGGTTCGAGAACACCTACACGTCCGTATCCCAAACCCGCTTGCGTGGGTACTATAGGAGAAACTTGCAGAAGTTCCAAAATTTGAGCCAAAACATCAGCAGTACCATCTTGAACTTGATCAAAATTAGTGTGAGCGGTGTAAATTCCAATATTGTGACTAAAAGCTAACCGCGCCATTTCCGCAATCGGGTTTCCACTACATAGAGACTTAGGCGGACTAAAAATGAGGGGATGGTGGGCAAAAATTAGATTTACAGGGATACCAGCTTTTTGATAGGCGATCGCTTCCTCCATTACCGCCAAAGTCGGCGTCAGACAAACCAGAACCCTTGCTTGTTCCTTTAAAATACCCGGTTCAATCTGCCAACCACAATTATCCCAGCTTTCTTGCCAAACTGGATTTGCCCATTCTTCAAACCAAGCGATTAAATCAGCAATTTTCATTTTCTTGTTTATTAGTCATTGGTTATTGGTCATTAGTCATTAGTCATTGGTCATTAGTCATTAGTCATTTGTCATTGGGAAGAAACTTGTTAAATAATTCTCCCGTGTCCTCCTTGTCCTCCTTGTCCTCCTTGTTCCCTCAATCCCCAACTACCCAGAGATATGAACGACCAATTCTCTATGATGATTATGCTGGCGATGTTCCCAAACGTAAATTCCTTGCCAAGTTCCCAAAACTAAGTGACCTCTGTTAATGGGGATGGTTTCTGATGTGTGAGTGAGGGCGGTACGTATATGTGCTGGCATATCATCCGGTCCTTCAGTATCGTGAATATAATGGGCTGATTCTGGAACAATTTTGGCCATAAAATTTGCCAAGTCTCTGAGTACATCTGGATCAGCGTTTTCTTGAATCAGCAAACTAGCAGAAGTGTGACGCAAAAATAAAGTGCAAAGTCCCGTTTCAACTCCTGACTCTGCGACTATTGCTTCAATTTTGGCAGTAATGTTATGCAAAGATTTACCAGTAGTGGAAATTCTGAGCAGCTTTTGGTAGTGAGTCATTCGATTTTAGATTTTAGATTTTAGATTTTGAATTTTAGCTTACTCCATAGATAAATCAGGGGGGCTTGTAGCAGCAAAGAAGTATTGGTCTACTGAAATTTATGAATGGTGAATTATGAATGATTAATAATGAAATCAAAAACACATAATTCAAACAAGCAAACACTTGTATAAAATGTAAATAAATACGGTAATTACTTGTTGTGTGTGGTGTACACTGCTACTCACTAGTGGAATTTACGGTTGTTCAGTTCTTACTTGATAGTTAGACTGAGTATTAACAATAGTGAGTGCTTTTATTCACTTTCGGTATCTACAGATTCATCAGGGACATCTACAAGATTAAACTCCTCCGCTCTTCCAGGGCAGAGGATTGTGAACTACATTCCGGAAATATTTTGGCAATTCCTCAAACATTTCGCTTCCTCGCCTTACGGCATTGCTCGGAAATGGTTTCGTCATTGCCTCGCTATCCATCCCCAGGCTATAGAGCCGTGGGGAATTACGCGAAATTAGTTAAATATTGTTAATACTATAGTGAATTGAACTTTGGGCATTGGGCATTGAAATTAATTATTGACCATTGACCAACAATCAACAACCAATAAAACCTAAAACCTCACGGGCGATAGTTTCATTCCCATCCTTAGCAATAGGTTCTGAGGAAAGTGGTTGTTGGAGTGGTTGCAGCAAGAAATCCCAATTACCATCAAACAATTCTCCTGGGGTGAGGATTTGATGTTGATTGTACTTAGAAATTCCTTCTAATAGAAAAGCTGCTTCTGCAAAATCATCACGGGTAACAGATACAATCGGTATATCCAAGCGAGTAGCTTCAGCAAAAGTACTGAAACCAGGCTTAGAAACAACTCGCCCACAAATAGGCATAAAATCTACAGGGCGATATTTATGATCACGAATTTTGATGATATTAGGTAAGTCTGGGGCTGATCGATCAAAAGTAATAAATTGCCAGTCAGGAAATTTTTGTAAACTCCCGTAAGGAATTTGTTGCAAGCCTAAACCACCAAAAGTGAGCAATATAGTCTTTTGTGTCGGTGCAGTAATTCCCCAAGTTGCTCGAATTTGTTCAGCAGAGTCACAGGGAAAACCACCTGTTAAGCCAACATCAGTGATCGTAGTATTACTGAATGCTGCCATTGGTTCATAAAAAGGGAGACGAAACAAGCGATCGCATTGGCTGTAACAATCACTAATCCAGTCAGCAACCTCTCTAAAATTATCACCCCAACTCCGGTAAATAAAATCAAAACCAAAATTACTCATCATCCAGCAGGGAATACCAGCAGCCTTAGCAAATTTTGTTGCCAAAAAGGGAATATCTGCCAGAATCAACTGCACACGATTTTGACGAATAAAGTTGACTTCTGAAGCAACAATAGAATTTTGATTCTTTTTAATTTCTAGCAACTTTTCTAATGTCGTTGCTTTATCCATTGTCAAGCTATCTTTCTGCACCACACCCACATCAAATCCACGGGGGCGATGAATAAAATCACCTTTAATATAAGACTCTAGCAACCAGCGTGGAGCAGTGGACACAATAATTAGCAAGATTTCTGGACATAACTTTTGAATCGTCCCTGCAACTGCTGCGGTGCGAGTAGCATGACCAAAACCGTGATTGGTAATAGCTATGTATAAGATTGGACGTTTCATAGGGGATTGGGAATCAGGGATCGGGGAAGGTGGGGCCCCCTCTGGGGATAAGGGGTAACGGGGATCGGGGAGAAGCAAGATAAGAGGGACAAATAACAAATGACGAATGACGAATGACAAATGACTATTGATCAACAACTAACCATTCCTGAATTCCCTCAATTAGTCGGTCAATTTCCAACTCAAGTGTAAAGTAGTGGACGCAAGCACGTACACAACTCGGATCAGCAATTGTGCGAGTGAATATTTTTTTGGATTGTAAAAACTCTACTAGTTGTCGATGGGCTTGGGGAGTATTTTGGCTAAGTTGAAATGAGACTAAACCACTTTGAGGAGGTGAAGTTCGCAAGGGAATCACGTCAGGTAAGGCTGCTAGGCGTCGCCATAAATATTCGCTGTGATGACAAATTTGCTGATAGCGTTCCTCTGCTGTTCCCCATTGTTGATGAATGGCGATCGCCTCTCTTAAGCCTGCGTAAAGGGGATAATTAGAAGTAGCTACTTCATAACGTTTTCCGTCTGGATGCCAATCTACAAACTTACCTTGAGTGTTGGTGATAATGCTACGCCAGCCTATAAATGTGGGTTTTAAGCTATCTCTGATTTCTGGTCGCACGTATAAACCACCCACACCACCAGGTCCACACAACCACTTGTGACCAGTAAAAGCATAAAAATCTACCTCTAGTTCAGTCAAGTTCAATGGCATTGAACCAACAGACTGAGCAGCGTCTACTAAAAGTCTCGCCTGGTTCTTAATGCACAATTTTGCTATTTCGTCAAGAGGCAAAAGTTGGCCTGTATTCCACAATATATGACTCAAAACGACCAAACGGGTATTTGGGCGTAAGTATTGGTCAATGACTGCGACTGGATCACCCTGGTTTAAAGTTGCCATCAACGGACAGGTAGTGATTTCAACCGCAAATCTGCGCCCGATTTCTTCGGCTATAGCCACAATACCGGGGTGTTCGCAGTCAGTTAATAACAGGTGATCTCCTGAGTTCCAGTCGATACCCCACATAGCAATATTGCAACCAACAGTCACATCCTCCGTAATTGTGATCGTTT
Organism: Pelatocladus sp. BLCC-F211; assembly: GCF_041928655.1. NCBI lineage: Bacteria > Bacillati > Cyanobacteriota > Cyanophyceae > Nostocales > Hapalosiphonaceae > Pelatocladus > Pelatocladus sp. BLCC-F211. The sequence goes on from NZ_JBHFLM010000118.1 coordinate 9,912, forward strand.
CGGGAAGTACATTTAACTCAGAGGCGATCGCGACTTTAATTGCTTTGGTTTCCTCATCAATCCACCTACCTACCTCAGTACCAAAAGGCCCGATTTCCTGTATATAAGCTTGAGCTTTAGTAATCGCATCCATAACTACTTGCGGCATTGGGCCTTGACCACCGTAGTTAAAATAAGTTTTATTCTCCAAAGCTGGAAACTGCTGTCGATAAAGATGCAATTTGTTCATAGTCATTGGTCATTGGTCATTGGTCATTGGTCATTGGTCATTGGTCATTGGTCATTGGTCATTGGTGTTTAGTCTCTCCCTTGTCCTCCTTGTCCTCCTTGTCCCCGCTCCCTGCTCCCTTATCCCCGTTACCCCTTATCCCCAGAGGGGGCCCCACCTTCCCCAATCCCCGCTCCCCCCTCTCCCGCAAACGTAACACCCAGAAATTGTGTAGAATTTCTGGGTGTCATACATTTAGTCTGTTCAGTTATTATTATGTTCTCACAAGCTGATTTTATCCAATACGCCCAATGGTCAGGTATTGCCACCTTGGTATTTGCTGCGTTGACAGCCTTGAGTTTTATTTTCAAATGGGGTCTGCGCTTTAGGCTAGTGGGTTCGACAGGTTTTATGTTGGTGTTGACGGCTGGTTTATTTACCCTCTCCTTAGCCCCTTTGACACATACAGTTATTCCGGGAGGAGTACGATATCATTTGGTTTACGACAATGGTTCAACACAAACTGTAATTGCTATTTCTCCTCAAATCACTCCCACTCAATTAGAAGCAACTTTGCGCCAAGCAGCTAATGATTTATATTCCTATGGTCGCTTGGGTAAACCTGGTGACAACCAGTTGACTATTCGCGCCCGTACGATTGTCCATCCCAAACCAGGAGTTTCCACACCACTTTATTTGGGTCAAGTCAAGCGATCGCTTGCTAGTCGTGAAGATTCGCAAATGGCAATTGACATTTACCAAGATAAATTTGCCCAACTACCAAAATCCAACAACACCTCATCATAAAGAAGACACGGGGGACATGGGGGACATGGGGGACATGGGGGACACGGGGGACACGGGGGACACGGGGGACACGGGGGACACGGGGGACATGGGAGAAAAACTAATGACACTTGACTATTGACTATTGACTATTGACTATTGACTATTGACTATTGACTATTGACTATTGACTATTGACTATTGACTATTGACTATTGACTATTGACTATTGACTATTGACTATATCTATATCTATATCTATATCTATATCTATTGCGGAATTTGGCTTAAAGTACGCCAAGTAACTTCATCAATAATGCCGGTATCAGGGAGGTTATTACGCATTTGCCAGCTTTGCAGGGCTGACTCTGTAACTGGTCCAAACTCGCCGTCAACGTATCCTACGTAATCTTGTGTAGATTTGAGAACACGTTGTACCTTCATCACTAATTCTCCCCGACTGCCTTGTTTCAATTCCGGCAAATTTACGGGTCTACCTTTGTACAATGCTTGCCAAGTCTCTTCTGTAACAATGCCATCTTCTTGCAGAAAAACTTGGCGCTGAAATGTTTTGACACTTTCTTGTGTCATTTTTGCAAAAATACCATCAATTTTATCAGTATAAAGTCCCAAGTTAACTAATAGATTTTGTAGCTCTACAACCGCTTCACCATAAGAACCTAATTTCAACTCTGATTTGTTTAACTCAGACTGTGTTGTTCCTGGTATCCTGTCGCCGCTATCACTTATCAATTCCATATTCCTACTCCTTGGGAGTGGTCTTTATTACAGTGTAATTTTTTAAGCACTTAATAACATCACTCAAGTGGGGTACTTCAAATACGTCATCCAATTTTAGATTTTGGATTAGTGAGGACTTGTAGCATCAAGGAATTCTCGGCTGATTACTGAGTATTATATATAACTCATATTTCTTGTCTGGCTCCTAGCCCCTGCTTTATGAAAAAAGTGTATTTTTTTTGTGTTTTCTAATACATAATTAATTAATTTTTAGTTAAAATATTAATCTATCTATGAAACTGCTACAAAAACATGTGAATTAAGGACAGGTTGTAAAATCTGCCCTCACAGTCATGAAAAACCTCGAATTATGAATAGTCGGTTATATTGAGAAGTTTTCCAAAATATCTGGAAATGTTACTGTTAATTCATAAGTTATTATGCCTATTCATTTTTCAGAAAAATTGTCTACTCAAACTCTTAATTCATTAATGCCGTTGACGGTAGCGCCGGCAAAAGTGATCCGTGGCTCTCAAATCTTGACACAAGTATCTGATGAAATTACTCGTCTGGGTACTCGTCCATTGATTGTGGCAGGAAATCACACCCAAAAAGCTGTTCAATCTCATCTGCAACCACTGTTAGAACAGCAGCAGTTACAATTTGCTTTTGCTTACTACACTCCAGATTGTAGCGAAGCAAGTCTTAAAGCTTTAAGAAAAGCTGCAAAAGAACATCAAGCTGATGTCGTTATTGGCATAGGTGGCGGAAAAGCGCTGGATACAGCAAAATTGCTCGCCCATCAATTGCAATTGCCAGTGGTAACAATTCCGACTTCAGCAGCTACCTGCGCTGCTTGGACTGCCCTCTCTAACGTGTATTCTGATCAGGGGGCTTTTTTATATGACGTCGCCTTGGATCATTGTCCTGATTTATTGATTCTTGATTATGATTTGATTCAAACTGCACCACCACGCACTCTAGTAGCGGGAATTGGAGATGCGATCGCCAAGTGGTATGAGGCTTCAGTCAGTAGTGGACACTCAGACCAAACTTTAATTATTGCTGCGGTGCAACAAGCGCGAGTCTTGCGGGATATTCTCTTCCAAAAGTCCGCTACTGCCCTGCAACAACCAGGAACCGAAGTTTGGCAGCAAGTTGTAGATGCCACTGTTTTATTAGCTGGGGTAATTGGTGGTGTTGGCGGCGCTCAATGTCGTACTGTCGCAGCCCATGCCGTACATAACGGTTTAACGCACATTTGCAAAAGTGGCAGTATTCATGGTGAAAAAGTCGCCTATGGAATCTTGGTGCAACTGCGTTTAGAAGAAATGATCCAAGGCAATCAACTAGCAGCCGCAGCACGGCAACAATTATTGAAGTTTTATGGCGAAATTGGACTACCGCAAACCTTCAGTGATTTAGGATTGGACTGTGTGACTTTGGGCGAATTGCAAAAAGCTGCGGAAATTGCCCTCGCTCCCAATTCTGACATTCATCGGTTGCCGTTTAAAGTCACATTAGAACAATTAATGGCGGCGATGGTTTCTACTGCTTCACCAGTAGAGAACAAAGACTCTATTCATCGTGTCTCAACAAAAGAAATTCATCAACAAGTTGAACACTGAATTGGGGATCGGGGATCGGGGAAGGTGGGGCCCCCTCTGGGGATAAGGGGTAACGGGGACAAGGGAGACAACTTCTCAGTTAACAGTTAACAGTTACCAGTTTAATTTGATAACTGATAACTGATAACTGATAACTGATAACTGATTCATGCCCAATGCCCATTGACTATTGACTATTGACTAACCAATAAATTAACTGCATCGGGAACTACTATATCAATGAACTTGCATTGGATTACTCCAGCCGAACGTATACAAAAATTACCAGCATATCCATTTGCCCGTTTGGATGAACTCAAAAATAAGGCACGGGAACAAGGACTGGATTTAATCGATTTGGGTATGGGCAACCCAGATGGTGCAACACCGCAGCCAGTTATAGAAGCTGCTGTGAAAGCTTTGCACAATCCTAGTAATCACGGCTATCCTCCCTTTGAAGGAACTGCAAATTTCCGCCGTGCCATAACTAGTTGGTATGAACGTCGTTATGGAGTTGTTTTAGATCCAGACAGTGAAGCTTTACCACTACTGGGTTCCAAGGAAGGATTAGCACACTTGGCACTGGCATACATCAATCCTGGTGATGTGGTTTTAGTACCTTCACCCTCCTATCCGGTTCATTTTCGTGGCCCGGTAATTGCTGGAGGAAATGTTCATAGTTTGGTTCTCAAACCAGAAAATGAGTGGTTAATTGATTTGACAGCAATTCCCGATGCTGTTGCCGAAAAGGCAAAGATACTATATTTTAACTATCCCAGCAACCCCACCGCCGCCACCGCACCCCGCGAATTTTTTGAAGAAATCGTTGCCTTTGCTAGAAAATACGAAATTCTATTGGTACATGATTTGTGTTATGCCGAGTTAGCTTTTGATGGCTATCAACCAACTAGCTTGTTAGAAATTCCCGGTGCAAAAGATATTGGTGTGGAGTTTCACACGATGTCTAAGACTTATAATATGGCAGGTTGGCGAGTTGGATTTGTGGTTGGCAATCGTCACGTCATTCAAGGTTTGCGGACACTAAAAACTAACCTAGATTACGGAATTTTTGCAGCCTTGCAAGCAGCAGCTGAAACTGCTTTACAACTACCAGATTCTTATCTGCAAGAAGTCCAAACTCGCTACCGTACCCGTCGTGATTTTCTCATTCAAGGCTTGACACAATTAGGCTGGAGTATCCCTAAAACCAAGGCAACAATGTATTTGTGGGTTCCTTGTTCTGTGGGAATGAGTTCCACAGACTTTGCTTTGTGGGTGCTGCAACAAACTGGTGTAGTTGTCACTCCTGGTAATGCCTTTGGCAGTGGCGGTGAGGGATACGTGCGAATTAGTTTAATTGCGGATTGCGATCGCTTGGGTGAAGTCTTGCAAAGATTCCAGCAAGCTAACATCCGTTATCAAGCTGAGGCTGTCGTCTCTAGTTCAAAATAGAGAAGGTGTACCCATAACTCGCTTGTGATTAATGCAAACCCCCTCTGTTATCCCCAATACAATTATTTCTGGCTTTCACGCTTTATCCGAACCTTTACGGATTAAAGTGTTAGAATTGCTGCGAGATCGCGAACTATGCGTATGTGATTTGTGTGATGCTTTGGGGGTCAGTCAATCAAAGCTATCGTTTCACCTCAAGACTCTTAAGGAAGCAGATTTAGTCCTCTCTCGTCAGGAAGGACGTTGGATTTATTACAGTCTCAATTTCCCTCAATTTGCTGTTTTAGAAGAGTACTTAGCAAATTACCGACGTTTGTACCAAATATTACCAGCACGTTGTTGCGAAGACGAATCTTGAGTCAAAATTGATCCCCGAAGAAAAATTCAGCGCTTAAAGTTAAAGTCGATTCAAAACCGACAAGCTAAGGTTTAAAGCCATTTAAATGGGTCTAAGCTTAGACCTTTGAAATTTATTTCACGGGTGATTGTCGGTAAAATCAATCCATCAATTTTTTTTGATTTATTTTTGTAAAATGTATTCTAGTTATCACTAATAAATCAACTTTTTTTGAAATGATATAAAGTGTAACTATTACATAAACCACGAGGTAAACACCTTGATGAAGTTCACTTTACCAGAGGTAAGGTCGGAACAGTTTTTGTAGGAGAAGCAGAGGTGAACTTGACAATTGGACAGTTGTTAAGAAAACAAGCAAAGTTTTAGGAAAATCATCCGCAAACCAGTACGTACAGTAGACAATGAAGTCATTGGTAAAAGAATTTTTTTTATTTAGACAAGAAGTATTAGCAGAAGCAATTGGCACTTTTACTTTAGTGTTTGCGGGTACAGGTGCAGTAATGGTGAACGAAGTAAGTAAAGGTGTCGTTACTCATGTAGGAATTAGTTTTGTATTTGGTGCAGTGGTAGCTGCTTTAATTTACTCCATTGGTCATCTGAGCGGCGCACATTTTAACCCAGCGGTAACACTAGCATTTTGGACAAGTGGTTTTTTCCCTAGACGGCAAGTTTTACCGTATATTTTGGCACAATCAATTGGAGCGATCGCAGCTTCATCTGCATTACTAATTAGCTTAGGGAAAGTGGGAAATTTGGGGGCGACTTTACCACTAAATAATAATTGGTTGCAATCTTTTGTCTTAGAAACACTTCTCACTTTCATTTTGATGTTTGTAATTTTTGGTTCAGGATTAGATCGCCGCGCCCCGATTGGTTTTGCTGGGTTAGCAATTGGTCTAACTGTAGGATTGGAAGCTATGTTTATGGGGCCAATTACTGGTGCAAGTATGAATCCAGCTCGTTCATTAGGCCCAGCATTAGTAGGAGGAATTTGGCAACATCATTGGGTTTATTGGTTAGCACCTATTTTGGGAGCGCAATTAGCAGTGTTGATCTATAGCCAGCTTTCCAATGGATTTCGAGATTTAAGAGAATAAGGGATTTTAGTATTAGCAACTATGCATGAAACCTTCGATCATCCACCAAGAATATTATTTTTATATGGCTCTTTGCGAGAGCGTTCTTATAGTCGTTTATTAGCAGAAGAAGCTGCTCGCATTATTGAGGATTGTGGTGCGGAGGTCAAGTTTTTTGATCCTCGTGATTTGCCAATTCATCATAGCGTACCTGATACCCATCCGAAAGTTCAAGAATTACGAGAATTGAGCCAATGGTCTGAAGGTCAAGTATGGTCATCACCAGAATTGCATGGCAATATTAGTGGCATTATGAAAAACCAAATTGACTGGATTCCTTTGAGTATAGGAGCAGTCAGACCCACTCAAGGGAAAACTTTGGCTGTGATGCAAGTCAGTGGTGGTTCTCAATCTTTTAATGCTGTCAATACTCTGCGAATTCTCGGACGTTGGATGCGGATGTTTACAATTCCGAATCAGTCTTCTGTTGCTAAAGCTTACCAAGAGTTTAACGAAGATGGCACGATGAAAGATTCAGCTTATCGCGATCGCGTCGTAGATGTCATGGAAGAACTTTATAAGTTCACCATGTTACTACGTGACAAAATAGATTACCTCACAGACCGCTACAGCGAACGCAAGGAAAAAGCTGCTAAAGAAGCTATTCGATTAGCAAATAGTGCGTTGGAGATTACTTCTCATCAAAGCTCATAAAAATTTTCTGTTAGTAAATTTATCCACAACCAAAAAACCATGAAAAAAATAATGTTTGTTTGCAAAAAAAATTCTCGTCGTTCTCAAATGGCAGAAGGATTTACTCGTACATTAGGAAAAGGAAAAGTTGCTGTCACAAGTTCAGGTTTAGAAGGTTCTCATGTAGACCCAATAACAGTACAAGTCATGTCAGAAATTGGCATTGATATTAGTAATCAAACTTCCAAACCTTTAAGTGATTTTAATCCTGAAGATTACGATGCTGTGATTTCTTTGTGTGGCTGTGGAGTGAATTTACCAGAGGATTGGGTGATTAGAGAAGTGTTTGAAGATTGGCAACTAGAAGATCCAGAAGGAGAATCAATCGAAACCTTTCGCCGCGTTCGTGACCAAGTAAAAGAACGAGTCGTAAAATTGATTGCAGAACTTAGCTAAAAGTAAAAAATAATAATTATTTTGAGTTTGTAGTGAAAGCTAAAATGCTCACTACAAACTTTTTGTTTTATGTCTCAAGCAAGATGTAAATCACAAAGTTGATAAATTAATATATTAGTTTATGATATCTTTGATTTTTGAGGGAAATTGGAGGGAATAAACATAGCTATGTTACGAAAAAGAAACACGCCTAAAGCCCTTATCAATGACCAATGACCAATGACCAATGACAAATGACGACCATAACTAGTTACCTTTATTTGTGGCGACTTACTTAACTGTGATTAATCAAAATCAAGAAAATATAATTAACTCTTCAATTGAAGATACTTATACTACTGAGGGGTATAAATTTAGTTGGTTTGACTGGTTTTGCTTATGGTATCCTCCTGGCTGGCTAATATTATTCAACCGTCACTGGCAGCATTATCATTCAGATCCTGATGGATGGAATTGGCTAGAATACATCTTATTTTTAATTCCTTGCGGTTTCTATTTAGCAATATTTATTCGGTGGTTGCGCTTGGGATGTAGAATACCACGGCAGGAAATCAGTGAATTTGTTCCTAGTTATCAACAGGTTTTTAGTAAAGAAATTCTTGCTCCAATTGTTGAAAAATACTTTCATGGCGAATTGTATCAAATTGAGAATTTACCAAATACAAAACCACTATTGTTAGCCATGAATCATGCAGGAATGTGTTTTCCGTGGGATTTTTTATCCTTATGTTATTTATTAGGACAAGAGCGAGACTGGATAGTCAGAACTTTAGCTGGTGTCAGTTTATTTGATCATGCTTGGATGGTTTGGTGGTTGCCACCTGGATGGTCAAAAGTTTTAGGTGGTGTGAGAGCAGAGTTAGATGAATTTACTACAGCTTTGCAAGATAATACGATTATTTTATATGCACCAGAAGGATTACGTGGCCCAAGAAAAGGTTGGCAAAAACGTTACCAATTAGAAAAATTTGATATTAGTTTTATACAGTTAAGCCAACGTTTTCAAATTCCGGTTTTACCTGTAATTTGTATTGGCAATGAAAATCTACATCCTTGGACTACTAACCTACATAAATTACAGAAATTATTCAAATTACCATTTTTACCTTTATCCCCTTTAATCCTGGTATTTATTCTTTTTCCATCGATGGGTGTTTGGGCAGCTAAAAGTCATTTACGTTATTTTATTCAATCTTTAGAAATAATTAACTTACAACAAAATGATCAAAATCTTTCAGATAATAAACGTGTAGTAATTTATCAACGAGCGCAAGCATTACGAGAAAAAATGCAAAATCAAATCAATAAACTGATCAAAAAATAGCTAGCTGTGTTGATAAAAACAGTGTAAGTGTTTATTATGATAATACAATCAATCAATAAGCAATGTACTTGATTCGATTAATACATACATTTCAGTTAAAACATTGAAAAGAAACTTGTTTGAATTTTTACATAAAAATTTTAGGTCTTTCAAGAGCATGTATTATTCATGCCAATCGTGCAAAAATTTTACAGACTAGTAATAGGATTGTAGGATTTATGACGAAATCATAGTACCCAGAAATGCCAAGATTGTAGCAGAAGCATATTTAAATTCTTATGCCAGAACTACGCCAATCTTCTATTGCTCAACACTACCACGAACGCACTAAGTATGACCCTCAGACTATTGCTTCTAGAAGTAAGGGGTTAGACTGGGCAAAACAGCCAGTGCCATTTAAAGAGTATAAAATAGGTTCTAGTTTTGACCTTAAGCCCTACATTCAAGATAAGCCGGAAACTTTTGCTAATCACCCACAAGCGCGATGGTGGCAAAGATTATCACGGCTTTTGTTTTGCAGCTATGGAATAACTGCTAAAATCCCTTCTATGGGAAGCGCAGTATATCTCCGTGCTGCGCCTAGTGCTGGTGGATTATACCCAGCAGAAGTGTATCTGATTTCCCGTGGTACATCGGTGTTACCTCCGGGACTTTATAACTACCAGTGTCGGAATCATTCCTTGATGCATTTTTGGGAAAGTGATGTTTGGCCAGCTTTGCAAGAAGCTTGTTTGTGGCATCCTGCTTTAGAGAGTACCCAACTGGCTATTATTATTACTGCGGTATTTTATCGCTCTGCATGGCGCTATGAAGATAGAGCATACCGTCGTATTTTTTTAGATGCGGGACATTTATTAGGTAATATCGAGTTAGCTAGTGCGATTACTGACTATCGTCCTCACTTAATTGGTGGCTTTGTGGATGAGGCAGTAAATGAGTTACTTTATGTAGATTCTCTGCAAGAAGGAGCGATCGCAGTTCTGCCTTTAGCAGATATGCTAGATATTCAGCAAAACTTACCAACATGGCGAACTGCTTTACCTTCTGCTACAGAAACTAATTATCCTAATATTCCTGATGGCGAGTTGCTGACATACTTCCACAAAGCAACCCACATCCAACCAGGTACTACAGGAAAGCTCAATTTACCTGAGATTAAACAAGAAAAATCTTTAGAGGATAAATATAATTTTCCTTTTTGTCAAAAAATTTCTACTGTCACAGTTCCTATTAACTGGGGTGAAAAGCTAATAGATTTAGAAGGTACGATTCTCAAGCGACGTTCTACCCGTGCTTATTCGGGTGGAGATTTAACATTTGATGAATTAAAAGCTTTACTTGATTTTACTTACCAACCTCATAATTATATCGACCAGGGTTTTGATATTTCCCCAGACTACTTTGATCTAAATTTAATCGAAACATTCATCGCTGTTTCTGGGGTGAATGGATTAGAATCTGGTTGTTATTATTACGCACCAAAAGCCCAAGAATTACGCCAAATCCGCTTTAAAAATTTCCGGCGTGAGTTACATTTTCTTTGTTTAGGACAAGATTTAGGGCGGGATGCAGCAGTAGTCTTATTTCATACAGCCGACTTGAGAGCAGCAATTACTCAATATGGCGATCGCGTTTATCGTTATTTACATATGGATGCTGGGCATTTAGGACAAAGACTAAATTTGGCTGCTGTTCACCTCGGATTAGGCGTTAGTGGGATTGGTGGTTTCTTTGATGATCAAGTAAATGAAGTCTTGGGTATTCCTCCGGATGAAGCAGTTTTATATGTTACTACTTTAGGGCGTCCAAGGTAAGCAAATTTTGAACTTATTCAGACAGTTTACTCACAGGAATCTCAGATTTTTGGCTTATAACCACCGGAAGCAATACTGCTCGAATAGGGATCATCCCAAATGTTCAAAAAACCTGCCTGCGATTTCAATCGCAGTCTGTAGAGACCCTAAATTTAGGGTCTCTACAAAGGATTGATTGCAGTCGTATGAAGACGACTTGTGCTATTAGCTAAGGGTTTTAACCCAAGCGCGGTATATTGAAAAATTGGGATGCTCCCCTTGGGTGCGATCGCATAAAAATAAAAATTTTTTAACTAGCGTCACACTTATTTTAAACAGCAGTCAAAACAAGCTGAAAAGGTTCCATTAAAATCCCTAAAATCTTATCAACTTCTTTAATATAATATTCAACCGAATCTATATAAACAGTGCTTCCTTCCATAAACAAAAACTTCCAATTAGTTCCACTTGTAACCGACCCATAAATCCGTTCCACTTCATTCCCTTGATTTTGATTAAATAACTGTGCTGCAATCATCGCCGCCACACATTGACCAAGACCACCAATAATATCTTCCTTCTTAGCTTCAAAAATAAACATGACCGGAGCAGAAATAAATAATTGTTCCTGGGAAGCACTGATAATATAATCGCAAAAGCCTTGTAATCCTTTGCTGGTATCAACATTAAATTCATTACCAGAAAACAGCGATATTTGATTATTTAATAACCGTCTTATCTCCGCTAAAATAGGTGCAATTAAAAACTCGGAGCGAGCTTTTTCAGTTGCAATTGAAGTAGCCAAAGGAATATAATCTTTCAAAATAGTTGTTAATGTATCAGATGGTGTAACAGGTTTTATATCAGCAAATAAATTACGAGTTTCATCAAGAGTTAAGCCAAAATCCTTTTTTACCTTAGCAAGACTAAAATCGCTGTAAGCCATCTTTTTGCCTCTGTAATTTTCTGCAAATTTCGTAGGGTGAGTTAGCGATAGCGTAACGCACCATCATAAATTTTGGGATGCATTAGGAACATGACGCACCCTACTGGACTAAAAGCCAATGAAGATTACATAGAGAAAACTGTAAAGCTCCTGTTCGAGATGAAAAACTCTTTTAGACAGAACAGAAGTTGTGAAGTTAGAGGTGCTGCTTACTGCTTAAGTTATACAATTTCCAGCTTTCAGCTACCAAATCATTCTGTGACCTGTAAGCTTGTATAAAAATTTTTCCAATCTCCTGCGTGTGACTGTGAGGTTGTAGTCTTCTATCTAGTGAAGCAATTAGGCAGCCTCAGAAGTCTGAGAAAACAGGAGAATCAAATGCAATGAACAGAACCTCGATAAAACTTGCTGCTATTTTAGCATCAGCAATCATCTTATCCTTGACATTAAATGCATGTGATAGGGATGTCAATGAGATCCGTGTGGAAAAAGCAGAAGCCATTAAAACTAATGTTATGACAGAAGAGTTTCCTTTACCCAATTGTGGTGGTACGGAAACTCTATTCCAGTTCTTGGGAACCGAAAGGAGTGTTAAGAAGAGCGCGACTGTTGGTACTAAGGCAACCACAAGTACTGGTGGAGAAGTAGATATTCCACAGGTTGTAAAACTCAAGCTGGAAAGCCAAGTTGAACTTGCTCACCAGGAATACTATGAAATAGCAAGCTCTCGTCTAGATAAGATTGAAATGAAAGCACTACCAAAAACCCATGTCGTCTATCTCATCCGGTGGGAAGAACAGAAGTTTGCCTCCACTGTCTCTTATAAAATGAGGGGAGAACTTTACAAGGCACCTTACACCTACGCGCTTCGCATTCCCAAGGTGAGCGACAGCTATCCGGTAAATTGTCCTGAGTCTTCAATTCCTCCTACCTCTGAGCCTAAGCCGCCAATTCCTACGACTAAAACAGTTACTATGAAGCCTGGAACAGGTTTCATATTTTCCTCGCAGAAGGTAACTTCTGGAAGCGGATCTGACCGAGATATCTGGTGGAACAGAATAGAGCTTGTTCCTAACGATAGAATGTACTCTTTGGGAAGAATATCTAGCGTAGAAGATATTGTTCAAATCGCATCAGGCGAATTTAAGTTTGATGCTTTCGTTCCTACACCAGGCGAGGGTTTTGCTGTGGAAATTCAACGTGCTGGTCAAGTAGAATTTGCTATCCTTCAGATAATTTCAGTAAATGATGATATTACTTTTGAATGGCTATATCCTTACAAGGGCCAAGTAACTGGACGTTAAAGTCAAATGTACGGTAAAAAAAGAGCGATCACAAAACGCGATCGCCCCGTTCGTTTATGTACAGACAAAAAAGTACAAAGAGTGATATCCTGAGCCAAGGCTGGAAATATTTAAACCTTGGCTTCTTCCTTCACCAATTTATCCCAACCCAAATCTTTGAGACTATTATTACGACGGAGTGGACGAGTAACTAACTCTAGGATGTCACGGGCGTTAGTAAAACCGTGAATTTGAGCAAAGGTAAATTCCACAGACCATTTAGTATTAATTCCCCGTGCTTCTAGGGGGTTGGCGTGAGCCATACCAGTAATTACCAAGTCAGACTTTAACTCATAAATTCGTTGGACTTGGTTGTAATTGTCTGGTTTCTCAACAATCTTGGGTATAGGTACACCCATTTCCTTGCAAGTCTTCTCTAGTAAGGCTAATTCCGCAGCTTGGTAGCGCTTGTCCATGTAGGGGATACCAATTTCATGCACAATCATTCCGCAGCGTACCAAGAACCGTGCAAGGGAAACTTCCAACAAATTGTCACCCATGAAGAATACAGACTTACCACGAATTAGTTTGACATATTCTTCCAAACCTTCCCAAATTTGGGCTTCTCGTTCCTCTAAACCTTGCGGGGTAATACCAAACACCGAGCAGATTTTCTCAATCCAAGCACGGGTTCCATCTGGGCCAATAGGGAAGGGTGCGCCGATGAGTTTGCATTTGCGACGTCGCATCAAAGTTGTCGCGGTACGACTGAGGAAGGGGTTGACACCAGCTACATAATACCCTTCTTCAATGACAGGCAATTCTGTAAAACGCTTGGCGGGTAGCCAACCAGAAACTTTAATACCTTGTTTTTTCAGTTCTAGAGTCAGCTGAGTAACTACGGGATCGGGGAGTGAACCAAATAGTACTAGCGGTGGGTGATCGACATATTCAGACTCTTCTTCAGCAACTTCTTCTTTTTTCTTACCAAAGTTGAGGAGTTTTTGAATGGCGTTACGCTCGTTTTTCTCTGCTTCTACCACAGAAACTTTATCTGGACAACGTGTAGCCATTGCTGCTAACACCGTATCTTCCCCTTGGGTGAAGGCGTAGTCTAAGCCATTAGCACGCGCTACAACAATCGGAATACCAATTTCGCCTTCCAGCTTGGGAGCCAAGCCTTCTAAATCCATTTTAATGATTTCGGTGGTACAAGTGCCGATCCAGACAATGACACTGGGGTTGCGATCGCGCTTAATCTGTAAGCACAAGCGCTTTAATTCCTCATAATCATTCAGTTGTGCCGAAATATCACCTTCTTCTAACTCTGCCATTGCGTAACGGGGTTCTGCAAAAATCATTACCCCCATCGCATTTTGCAGGAAGTAGCCACAAGTTTTTGTACCAATTACCAAAAAGAAGCTATCTTCAATTTTTTGGTACAACCAAGCAACACAGCTAATTGGACAAAAGGTATGGTAATTACCGGTTTCACACTCAAAATTTAAAGCTTCTGGTTGAGCAGCAGTCATTTTGATATATTCTCCCCTTAAATTTTTAAGTTAAGAGTTAAGAGCCAACAGTCAAGGGTCAATTGTCAATGGTCAATCGTTACTAGTAAAAACTCTTGACTCTGAACAATTGACTCTGGACAAATGACAAACTCCTAACTCTGTATTTACGTGTTGGGGAAGAGACGGGCGATATCCGAGTCATCAAAACTGTTATTTGATATTTCTTCCCCGAAAAAATCTGTAGTTGATTCACCCTTGAGGGAACCAGCCTCAGTACTCCAAACATCTGACAACACATCAGCAAATTCGTTTTCTTGAGGCACAGCTGTGGCGGAGATTGTGTTGTCTGCTTCCTTCATTGCATCAAAGGAAATATCGCCAAATTCATCTGCTGCATCTAAGTTAGATGTTTGCTGGAATTCGTTGTCAGAATTGTGATCTTGCGACGGGAAATTATCACTGGAGCTATTGAGATGTTCCGTTGCCATTGCTCTGAGTTCATCCCGTATCATTGTATCGGGAACCATGAGGGTTTCTTCATGGTCGTGGGTTATTTCCAAATCAGGAGCGATCGCATCTTCAACAAAATCATCTGTTGCTTGAGTTGTCAATGTTTCACCATGGGATGTTGCTTCCATGACAACTAATGATTCATCCTCTTCTAACGATTCCTCTGATTTGGGAGTCACGCGGTTCCCAAGAGCAATATCAGGATCAAAATTTAAGTCCAGTACCTCAACCAAGGTATCTGCATCAGGATTCAATTTAGAAAAAGGTAGCATTAACTGTGCTAGCTTCGGTTCTAGCGCGTTAGCCACTCCCAGGATTAGGTAAGATGGTGGTCGCTTGCCGCCATCAGGCGTGTAGACTGATTCTACCTCCATGTGCAATTTAATCCAGTCGCGATTGACTTGGAAAAATTGCAACCATTTTTGCTTTAATGAATCTGTAAAGCTATAGAAGAAGGCCATATTCCCATCCTGAGAAAAAAATGATTTATACAATCATCAAGTCTAATTCTTCTTCCGGATTAGGAACCTGTGGTTTATTCGGATTTAAGTAAAAATCAGACAATAAAGAAAATAATTCCCTATCTTGGGCATCTTTAGGTACAACACCTTCGGGTAGTGACAGAAGTTGGTCGGCGATGTTTAAGTAATAATCGCAAACGTAGTTCAAAGAGGGTTCTACATCTGCCATTTCAAACAAAGTCTTGCCTTTGACGCGGGAAACACGGATATCTTCAATCAAAGGTAATACTTCTAAAACCGGCATTGGTACGGATTCTACGTATTTATCGATCAAGTCACGCTTTGATGTGCGATTTCCAATCAATCCAGCTAAACGCAGTGGGTGAGTTCTAGCTTTTTCCCGGACAGAAGCAGCAATCCGGTTCGCAGCAAACAAGGCATCAAAGCCGTTGTCAGTCACAATTATGCAGTAGTCTGCGTAATTCAGAGGTGCTGCAAAACCACCACAAACAACGTCACCTAGAACATCAAATAAAATGACATCGTACTCATCAAAAGCGTTGAGTTCTTTCAGTAATTTTACGGTTTCGCCAACTACGTAACCACCACAACCAGCACCTGCGGGTGGTCCACCTGCTTCTACGCAATCTACACCACCATAGCCTTTGTAGATCACATCTTCCGGCCAAATATCTTCGTAGTGGAAATCCTTTTCTTGCAGAGTATCAATAATCGTTGGAATCAAGAAACCTGTCAGGGTGAAGGTGCTATCGTGTTTGGGGTCGCAGCCAATTTGCAAGACTTTCTTGCCGCGTTTGGCTAAAGCGACGGAAATATTACAGCTAGTTGTAGATTTACCGATACCGCCTTTTCCGTAAACTGCTAATCTCACTGTTTTTGCCTCTTATGGTTTTTTTATAAAACAACTGGCTCAAACACTTGCAGCACCGCGTGCAACAGCGATGTGTGAAGTCTTCGAGTGTCATTATTGTCCAAAAAAAACTGAAAATAAAGGGGGCTTAAAAATGAATTATGACGTAAAAATAAGCTTTTAGTTCAAAATATTTGTTTGAGGGATATTTTTTCATTAAATGTTTATAAATACCTAAAAAAATCAATAAATAATATTTTTAAAATACACATAATTATAAAATAGTTACAATAAACAAAAAATTATTTCCTTGATTTATATGCTTTTCATCAAACAGAACTTATGGTAAAAGAGTATTAATACTCTATGCTAACCAAGTGCAACTAAAAACATAAAGTAAGAAGCCCTATCCTTTGCCACAAGGATAGACTTGCTATATCAGCTTAAAACTAGCCAATAATTTCTGTTGTCAAAATTTGAGTGAAGTGTGATTCTACAGTCTCAGTTGGCATTTAAAAGTGATTTTTAGCAAAAAAATAGGCAGTTGCAAACTAACTGCCAAGATTAGCGATCGCTAATTTTGAGTCATTACTCAGAAAATATAAAAAATTATTACATTTAAACAATCGACATCAATTTTTCACCCTATCCAATCTCTAAAGCCTCAATTTCTTGCAATGATTGCCAACCAGGATGCCATTGGGAACGATCTTCCAGTAGCTTGGCATTCATCCAAAAGCGGACATTAGGGTCACAAGAAGAAACCATTTCGGCATATACCCACTTACCCTGATTTTTACGGTTGACAACTTGGAAGTGTCGCCAACCATCTACTTTTTTTTGTGCAGTCCACTTAGAACCAACTAAGTAAGGAAACTTTTGTTTTTTGGTCATTGGTCATTAGTCATTGGTCATTGGTCATTCTATTTTCAAATTAAAAGGCAAACGAGCATACACTCCCTGCGGATCATTCATCTTTTGCAAAGTCGCAAGTTCAGCTTTGAGTTTTTGTAATTCACTTGCTAGCGGATCTGGTAATTGGAATTTTTGCTGATCCAAGTTCACAGAAACCTGTGTTTGTTCTGGAACTTTTCCTAATATGCGTTCTCCCAAACTCCCATATTTAGGATATTCTTGTAATTCCCAGTCATTTCCGAGTTTTGCTTGTCCAACAGCGTAGGCAATAGCAGCATCCAAACCACCAATTTCATCCACTAAACCAATATTTTTGGCTTCTGTACCTGACCAAACCCGACCTTGAGCAATTTCTGCTACCCTTGTTTGGGGGATTTTCCGACCTTGGGCAACTTTACCGAGAAATATATTGTAAATTTTGTTGACACTACGTTGGTAAATTGCCAATTCTTCAGATGTTTTGGGACGAGAAAGAGTTTGACTATCGGCATAACGTCCGGTTTTAACTGTGTCCCAAGTGATACCGTTGTCATTGGCTAATTTTTGGGCATTAAACAGCAGCCCAAACACACCTATTGAACCTGTAATTGTATTGGGTTCAGCAAAAATACGGTTAGAGTCGCTAGCAATCCAATAACCACCAGAAGCAGCAACATCACCCATCGATACAACAACTGGTTTTTGATCGCGAGTTAAGCGTACTTCCCGTTGCATTACTTCTGCTGCTGTCGCGCTACCACCAGGACTGTTAATCCTTAAGACGATCGCTTTGATATCCTCATCTTGTCGTAATTTGCGGAAAATTCTGGCAAAACTATCGCCGCCTATTTCCCCATCGCCACCTTGACCATCAATAATTTCTCCCTCAGCATAAACTACAGCAATTTTGTTTTGAGAATTGCGTTCCGTTCCTAAAGATTTACCGGGGACTTGCGCGTATTCACTTAGGGAAATTTGCCGGAAGGTTTTGTCATCCTTGTCGCTATCTGTCAACTTTTTGAGATCGCTAACCACTTCATCAAAATACCCAAGTTTATCTACCAAACCATTATTTTTAGCTTGATCTGCTTGTAAAAAGGCTTGGTTATCTGCGATCGCCTGCAATTTTCCAGGAGTAATTTTACGACTATATCCCACTGCATTACGCCACTCTGTCCAGACATCATCTAATAATTTCTGAGTTTGTTGGCGATTTTCTGGACTTAGCTTGGTAAGTACAAAGGGTTCAACTGCTCCCTTAAACTTTCCTACTCGCACAACTTGCACCCCAATACCATATTTTTGTAATGCGCCTGTCAAAAACATCGGTTGGGAACTCAAGCCATTGATTTCCATGGCTCCCAATGGGTTAAGCACAATTGTATCGGCTACTGAACTTAGGTAATATTCCCGTTCTCCCCAGTCCATACCATAGGCTACTACCTTTTTACCAGCAGCACGAAACTTTTCTAAGGCTTGGCGAATTTCTTTAAAAGTAGCAAAGCCTGCTGTGTTTTCACTTTCAGAAAGACGAGTCGCATCTAAATAAATACCAACAACACGCCGATCACGCCGTGCTTTTTCGATACTATCCAGAACAGTGCGGAGGCTCATCTGCTGTTGCTCTTCACCGGAGATGACTTTTTGCAGCAATTCACTAGAACTTGGCTCTCCATCAGTAATTTTCGTTGACAAGTCAAACACTACCACTGACTTATCTTTAACTACTGGCCCCATATCTCTAGAGGCTGCAAACAACAGCAACAACAGTCCTGTAGTTCCTAAACCGAAAAAAATAAATAATCCCAGGATACTTCCAACTAAGCTAGCAAAAGTTTGTTTAATAAAATTCCGCATATTGTTTTTATTGGTCATTGGTCATTGGTCATTGGTCATTGGTCATTGGTCATTGGTCATTGGTCATTGGTCATTGGTCATTGGTCATTGGTCATTGGTCATTGGTCATTGGTCATTGGTCATTGGTCATTGGTCAAAAATTACTAACAACTAACAACCACCAACAACCAACTAACGACTTTATACTTATTTTATTTGTTCTAAACTCCCTGAAGATTGTAATTGCCTAATAGTAGCGTTGCCAGTACAGAATAGCACTGTAGTGATTTCAGCAATTAATACTTCACCCAAGTCGTAAACAGCAGCTTCTGAGGAAGCAGCCGCTTGCAAAAATGGCATGGCTAAACCAGCTATATCTGCTCCCAAGGCTAAAGCTTTTGCTACGTCTAGTCCATGACGCAATCCACCGGAGGCAATTAGAGGTATCGTTGGTGCAACAGTACGAATGCTGGTGATGCACTCCCCCGTTGGTAAACCCCAATCTGCAAAGGTTCGACCTAAACGGCGTTGTAAGGGATTTTCTGCTCGTTCACTTTCCACTTTTGCCCAAGAAGTGCCACCTGCACCAGCCACATCAATTGCCTTTATTCCTGCTGCGATCAGTTTCTCAGCCATTGTTGCTGAAATACCGTTGCCTACTTCTTTGGCAATTACAGGAACTGGTATTTTATTGCATAAAGTAGCTATTTTGTCAAGCAAACCTCTGAAATTTGTATCACCTTTGGGTTGAATACACTCTTGTAGTGGATTGAGGTGCAAAATTAGGGCATCAGCTTCTAGGATATCAATAACTCGCACACATTCTTCTAAACCGTAATCATAGTTGAGTTGAACAGCACCCAAATTGGCAAACAGGAGAACATCGGGCGCATATTTGCGGACGGCGAAGGTTTCAGCCACAGAAGGTTTTTCGACAGCTATGCGTTGAGAACCGACACCCATAGCAAATTTATAGTGTTGAGCAACTTCTGCTAGCCGACGGTTAATCATTCCTGCTTCTGGGGTTCCTCCAGTCATTGAGGAAATTAACAAGGGTGCGCCTAATTGCTTCTCTAGAAAATTAGTACTGAGATCAATTTTATTGCGATCGAGTTCCGGTAAACAACAATGGCTAAAACGATATTTTTCTAGTCCATTGGTGGTTTGTTGGAATTGCACATCTTCTTCTAGACAAATGCGAATGTGGTCAGCTTTGCGAATTTGGGTAGCGACTGATGGGCTAATGGGCGTGTTCACGGGTAGGTGTTTTTCTAGGATGAGGATATTGTTATTTCTATTTTTACACTCACCGCTAGCGCATAGACGGGGATTCTTAACTATGCGATCGCTCATATTCAGGAAGTTAATTACATGAACAAGCTGTATAAATTTTAGCTGTTGCTTTTTATAGATGTGTGCCTGCTATGATCTCGAATAATTGGCTTTTCTAGCAAAATGTATTGTCATCACCGCTTTGAGTGGACAAGAGCAGAATTTCAAACTTGAGCAAAGCGCACCCTAAAGATAGGTTAAGTGTGATACTTGCGTTAGTCCTACACTTTTATCTGGAAAACCTCTATTTATTTTATTTTTGAAATTAAAAAATAATTGCTTGTGTCATTGAATAATAATAACAATCATATTTTGATTTTATTTAACCTAAAAATAACTTCTTTTTAATGTAATTGATTCAATTCAATTAACCTAAATATAATCTGTTTTTAACTTTTGTTATTTAGATTTATATTGTTAACTTTTTTCATCTGGATTTACGTGTGTAAACAACAAATATAGGTTTTCTCTGTATTTTACCAAAAAAATATTGATACACCTATCAAGTTATTATTGTCAAAATAATAACTCGCTATGCTTTTTTGGTAAGAATAAATTAATCAATAGATTCTTGATTTCATAGCTTAATTTTGAAAGGATTCGACTGATTTTCCCTTGGTGGCAATGAGGTGATAAATCATCGTATGTACAGATGTTTTTAATTTCAATCTTTAGAGCGAGTCTCTACTAATATCACCCTGTTTTTTCACTAAAACTTGATGTAAATAACACTGCAAGAGAGGAAATTTAATGTCTAAGTTAAGTCGCAGACAAATTTTAGTATTTTTTGCTGGTAGTGCTGGTGCTGCTGTATTAGGAGACAAAATTATAGATAGCGTTTCCAATATTGCCGAAGCAAAAATTGCACCATTGAGATTTACACCTGTACGCTTACCCCATCCTTTACCAATTTATCAAGAGCTAAATAGTTATTTACCAACAGGAATTGAAAAAGGAGAAGTACGTAAGGCTTCTGGAGATGCAAAATTAAATAGCTACACAGTGATCGATGATGTAGTAGTTCCACCAGAGTACGATCGCTATGTCATAGTTCGTTGGGGCGATCGCGTATTTCCCAACGACTATGATTATGTCGGTTACAACTGCGACCACACCAGTTTTATCTCGATTGATAGAGATTTGAATCCTGACCCTAGCATCAATAAGAATGATGGTTACTTATTCATAAATCATGAATACGTAAGTTACCCGATTGCTGAATTCGCACCAGAAACTCCATCTGACATCAAAGGAAAAGGATTTCCCACTGCTTTTGCTTCAGTGATTGGGTGGTCATTACCCGGCGAACGAAACATAGAAACAGACGGAGAATTTTTATATAACGTAGGTACATCTATTATCCGTATCTCTCGCCGTAATCGTTCTAATCGTAGCGATAAATTCCAAGTTGTCAAAGATTCCAATAATCGCCGCATTCATGGTCTTTCGGGATTGGGAATCAACAGCCAACGCAGTGATGAATATAAAAACGTTACTGCTTGGGGAAGTCGTCCTCATCAACAAGGTGATCAAAATTATTTAATTGGTACTGGTCCAGCTGCAACTGAAGTTTTTACCATTAGCGCCGATGGACTAGGTAACAAAATTATCGGTACTGCTTACAACTGTTCTGGTGGTACAACTCCTTGGGGAACTGTATTAACTGCTGAAGAAAACTTCCAAGGAAGCGCAGAATTTTTTGTCGGTGTAACTGAATCAGTCAAACCTGATGGTACTCAACCAAGTTACACCGATGCTACAGTTGGCAAGACTTTTGGTTTAGTAGGGGAAAAATACGGCTGGATGGTAGAAATTGATCCCGCCGATGCAAATTTCCGTCCCCGCAAACACTCTTGGTTAGGTCGTTTCCGCCACGAAAATATTGCCATGCGTGCCGAAGCGGGTAAAAAATTAATTGGTTACATGGGTGATGACAGACGCGGGGGACACACTTGGAAGTTTGTCAGCACAGATACCGTTTCTGACCCCACTGATAAAAACAACAGTAAATTGTGGGAAAGTGGCATTTTGTATGTTGCCCGTTACAATCCAGATGGTACAGGTAGATGGATACCTTTGCTGATAGATACTTCCAGTGATCCCATAGCACCCAGCGTTCTTTCTGAAAAAGAATTTGCTGCTTTAGGTTCAGCACAAAGAAATGGTCTGATCAAATTACCAAGACGCAATGGTATTGCTGGACAAACTACCGACGGTGGTGCATTTAACTGCGATCGCACCAACGAAGCAACAGCACTACCTGATTATCAAGGTAAAAAGTTATCTGACTTCTACAAAAACCAAGGTGCGATTCTCTGTGATGCTTTCCTCGCAGCAAACCTGGCTGGTGGAACTCCGACAGCACGTCCAGAAGATTTAGAAGTTCATCCACTCACCAAAGAAGTATTTATTGCTTATACCGATGGTGCGCCTGGAAGTGATGGTTATCCTGATTCGCGCATTTTCCAAGTTGCTAAGTTAAGCACAGATCCAAATGCAACCCAGCAATCAGGAGGACTTTACAAAATTATTGAAGATAGCACCGACGCTACAGGTCTTACCTTCCGGTGGGAGAAATTTAAGCAAGGTGGAGAAGCTGGTTCTGAAACTGGGGCTGGTTTTGCGAATGTAGATAACCTAGTGTTTGACTTTCGAGGTAATGTTTGGGGTGTGACAGATATGTCCACCGATACCCATAATGGTTTCAGTATAGGTGCTACTGGTACTCCAAACACTATCAATCATACAGCTAGTGGAAATGTTTCCAGTTTTACAGGTGTTTTTGGTAATAACTGGCTTTTCTTTATCCCTACCGTTGGTCCAAACGCAGGAACAGTAATACCTTTTGCTCAAGGCCCAGTACGTTGTGAAATGACAGGCCCAACTTTTGTGGGAGATACGTTAGTTATTTCAGTACAGCATCCTGGTGAAAATTGCCCAGTTAATGATGGCACAATATTGAACCGTACCATTGAGATGCTTGATTTGGATGGAAAGACATTCAATCAGACTCGTACAGTACCCCGTGGTAGCAGCTGGCCTAGCAATATTTCCACAGAAGATGGAGGTAAGAATGATCCTAAAGGATTTCCCATTCCATCTGTAATTGGTATTTACCGCAAAGATGGTAAAGGCAGATTTATTTAACAGTTAAGTGAATATATAGCAATCTGATTTGATTAATGAATTTACTCGTGGAGGCAGGCAATAGGCAATAGGCAATAGGCAATAGGGAAAGAAAGAAAAAAAAGGAAGCTAGATGTGTACTGAGTTTTGTTCAAAAATCAAATAGGAATCCTAT